>JAEYXC010000152.1 GCA_023428655.1 Bacillota bacterium
CCCATAGATACCTCTTAGTATATTTTACTAGACAAGCAGGACTTTTACAATAGTTTTATGGAAATATAAACAAACTTATTTCTTTTACACGTTGAACCGTAACGCTTTAAAGTAATGTAGTATTGACACAATAAAAAATACAGAGTATAATGGCAAAACAGAAAGTCCGAAAAGATATTTATTTATATAGAAAGAAAGGAAGTTTCCATTGTTATGATTATTGTAATGAAGCCACAGGCGAAAAAGGAATCCATCGAGCGTATTAAAAACCTGATTGAGGCAAGAGGTTTGGATGCTCATATATCTGCCGGCAAGGAAGTTACCATTATCGGTGTTGTTGGTGATAAGTCAAAGCTCCGGGATCAGAATCTCGAGATCTATGAGGATGTTGATAAAATAGTAGCTGTAACCGAGAGCTATAAGCTCGCCAACCGCAAGTTCCATCCGGAGCCCTCTAGGGTAAAGGTTGGTAATGTTATCATCGGAGGCGATGAGCTGGTAATTATGTCCGGTCCTTGTGCCGTTGAGAGTCAGGAGCAGCTCATGCAGACCGCAATTGCAATTAAGAAGGCCGGCGCACAGATATTACGTGGCGGTGCCTATAAGCCAAGAACCTCTCCCTATGCCTTCCAGGGTCTGGAGGAGGAAGGCCTGCAATATATGAAGGAGGCCAGAGAAGCTACCGGTCTCCCCGTCATCTGTGAGGTAACCAGCTTAAATGCTATTGAGGCAGCGGTGAAGTACGTTGACATGCTTCAGATTGGTGCCAGAAACATGCAGAACTTCTATCTTCTGAAGGAAGCCGGAAAATCCGGTCTTCCCGTATTACTGAAAAGAGGCCTTTCCGCTACCATTGATGAATGGTTGAATGCCTCGGAATATATTATTGCAGAAGGCAATCCCAATGTAGTTCTCTGTGAACGAGGAATCCGTACCTTTGAGACAGCAACCCGTAACACCCTGGATATTAGTGCTGTACCCGTGATCAAGGAAAAGAGTCATCTTCCGATTATTGTTGACCCAAGCCACGCAACCGGTGTAAGAGGCTATGTAAGACCCTTGGCTAAGTGCGCTGTTGCAGCTGGTGCTGACGGACTAATGATCGAGACCCATCCGAATCCTTCCTGTGCATTATCCGATGGACCGCAGTCCCTTACCTTTGAGCAATTCGAAGAGCTGACCAAGGAGCTTGGACCGTTAGCCGCATTAATGGGTAAGAAATTCTTATAAAAAAGTAATTATGAAAACGAGCAATAATTAGTAGTCTACAGTCTATTTAAAAGAGCTGTAGATATCGATACATCTTAACTATTAACATTGACAAAACAAATAGGAGGCTTTCATGAACGACTTTGAGAGTGATTTTATAAGCGATTTGAAGATAGGGTTTATTGGGTTTGGATTAATTGGCGGTTCCATTGCTCGGGCACTAAGGAAGATTAACCCCAACTATTATCTGATTGCTTATGACTACCATAAAAATGGACCCAGCTCGGATCTTCAAGCAGCCTTGCAGGACCGGGTTCTGGATCAGGTAGTCCCTGTCCTAGGGGAGGGATTTCCGGATTGCAATCTGATCTTCTTATGTGCTCCGGTACTCTCCAACATCGAATATCTGGGACAGCTAAAACCACTACTCAAGCCGGATTGCATCTTAACCGATGTCGGAAGCGTTAAGACGAACATTCATGAAGCAGTGGAAGCCTTGGGCCTGGAGGCACAATTCATAGGAGGTCATCCCATGACCGGCTCCGAGAAGACCGGTTACCTGAATTCCTATGCTCTTCTACTGGAAAATGCTTATTATATCCTAACTCCGACCGCAAAAACTCCGGACTATATGACCCATATCCTTTATCAGCTGGTAAAGGATATGGGCTCTCTTCCGATATTACTTCAATATAGAGAGCACGATAAGATAACAGCTGCCATCAGCCATGTTCCTCATATAATTGCCGCCCAATTAGTGAATCTGGTCCGCACTTCGGACGATGAAGCCGAGAAGATGAGAGCCTTAGCCGCAGGAGGCTTTAAGGACATCACAAGAATCGCTTCCTCCTCCCCTGTTATGTGGCAAAACATCTGTTTAACTAATTCGAATGAGATCAGAGAATGCTTGGACCGCTACATCACCTCCCTTCAGATCGCTTCCGAAGCACTTAAGCATGGTGACGGTGAATACCTGTATCAGATGTTTGATACAGCCGAGGAGTACCGCAGTGCGATTCCGAACAAATCCATCGGTCTAATGAAGAAGCTTTTTGAGGTATATCTGGATATTGTGGACGAAGCAGGAGCCATCGCTACGATTGCTACCCTCCTGGCCAGTAATCAGATCAGTATCAAGAATATCGGCATCATACATAACCGTGAATTTGAAGAAGGTGTTCTTCGGGTTGAATTCTACGATGAAGAAGCCCAACAGAAAGCCATTGCGATGCTGGGTAGATACAACTATCGAATCTATGAGCGTAAATAGTCGGATGATTATCAAGAAATGACATTCTATTACTGTCATGAATAGAAATAATATATTACTCCTTTCGAAGACTCTATATGAGATTGTTGCAAAGGAGGGTTGTTTTTATTAAAACAGCAATTTAATGCGGATAAATAATCGATATACCATGTAATTCAAAAAAGATTAAGGAGAGGCATGCTATGAAATTTCGCAAAAGCGGTCCATTAAATGGGGTAATTAAGGTTCCCGGAGACAAATCCATATCGCACCGATCCGTGATGTTCGGAGCCCTGTCCAAAGGGATTACCGAGGTGACAAATTTTCTTCAGGGAGCGGATTGCCTCTCTACCATCCGTTGCTTCAAGCAGCTAGGTATTGAGATCGAGAATAATCCGGCTTCCCAACATATTATTGTTCATGGCAAGGGACTACACGGCTTAACGAAACCAACAAATATATTGGATGTAGGTAATAGCGGAACCACCATGCGACTCATTAGCGGTATCCTCTGCGGACAAGGCTTTCCAACCTCCTTAACCGGTGATGCTTCGATACAACGCCGACCCATGGGACGAATTATGGCGCCCTTAGCTATGATGGGTGCTGACATTAAGAGTGAAAAGGACAATGATTGTGCTCCACTGGCCATCAATGCTACCTTAGGTCACAAAAGTACCTTAACCGGAATTCATTATCAATCCCCGGTCGCCTCCGCTCAGATCAAATCCTGTATCTTACTGGCCGGACTCTATGCTGAGGGAGAAACCTCCGTGACAGAGCCCTCCCTTTCCAGAAATCATACGGAGCTCATGCTCTCCACCTTTGGTGCAACCATAAAAAGCACGGAAAATACCGCTACCATTAAGCCCAATCCGCAGCTATCCGGACAGAAAATCAATGTCCCCGGAGACATTTCCTCTGCTGCTTATTTTATTGCTGCCGGCTTATTGGTTCCGGGTTCTGAAATTGTGATAAAAAATGTTGGTATCAATCCAACCAGAGATGGCATACTACGGGTATGCAAACAGATGGGTGCGGATATCACATTGGAAAACGTCCTAGATAATGGAGGTGAGCCTGTGGCGGACCTAGTCGTTCGCTCCAGTGAGCTTACAGCAACACAGGTAGACGGCGCGCTCATTCCTACACTGATTGATGAGATTCCGATCATTGCCGTACTAGCCTGCTTCGCAAAGGGTCGGACCGTGATTAAGGACGCTGCGGAGCTCAAGGTAAAGGAATCTAATCGTATCGATGTCATGGTAGACAATCTAACCCGTATGGGTGCGGATATTACAGCCACCGCAGACGGTATGGTCATCCATGGCGGTAAACCCCTTCATGGTGCAACCATTGATAGCAAGGATGATCATCGTATCGCAATGTCCTTTGCCATCGCTGCTTTAATGGCCGAAGGAGAAACGAATATAATTGGTGCAGAATGTGTGGATATCTCCTATCCTGATTTTTATTCTGATTTGAGTGGCCTGGTAAGATAATTCATTAGATATCATTTTCTAGGAAGCAAAGAACAAGTTTAAGCTAGAACCGCTGGTTCTTGGCCTGATTTAACCAATAATTTGCATAAGGAATGGAGTATATGTTCATCATTCTCCATTCCTTTTTACATCAAATACAATTAATAATAACTACAACCTTTTGATATTTTTATTCTTTTTATATTTTTACCCTTTTAGTATTTTTTTATTTTTATATATACTCTCTTGTTCTTTGTGAAATGATTTCATATTAGCATTCACCCTTTTCATCAACAACGGAATCAAATAGTATTCTCACAAATTTCTTCTTTCCAATTCGCATTACCAGCTGCTCCTCCGTAAAGGTAACCTCCACCTGTTCCAGCTTCTTCTGGTTAACCTGTACTCCACCCTGCTTCACAAGGCGACGAAACTCGCTGCCGGAAGGGATAATTCCTGCTTTTAATAGGTATGGGATGATATCCATTAAGGTATTGCTTGTTGCTGGGATGTGCAGCTTAGGCATATTCTCCGGAAGCTCTCCCATCTGGAACACGGTATGAAAATAATCCTCCCCCTTCTTCGTTTCTTCCTCGGTATGGTATAATCTTGTTATAATTCTTGCCAGCTCCAGCTTACAATCCCTCGGATTACGTCCCGCCTCCATCTGCTTTCTAAGCTCATCAATCCGGTCCGGATGCTCATCGGTAACAAGCTCGAAGTAACGAAGGATTAAATGATCCGGTATCTCCATCACCTTCTTGAACATAACCTCAGCAGGCTCAAAGATGCCAATGTAATTGCCCAGACTCTTGCTCATCTTCTCCACACCGTCCAGTCCCTCCAGAATCGGCATAAACAAGGCAATCTGCTTGCTTCTTCCCATACTGCTCTGTAGATTTCGACCCATTAGAATATTAAAGGTCTGATCGGTGCCTCCCAGCTCGATATCAGCGTCAATCTCAACGGAATCATAGGCCTGCATCAAAGGATAGAAGAACTCATGAAGACCGATTGGCTCATTCCTTCGAAATCGACCCTGAAAATCATCCCGTTCCAGTAGTCGTGCTACCGTTGTACTGGCTGCCAGATGGATTACTTCCTCAAAATTCAGCTTTGCTAACCATTCACTATTAAAACGGACCGTTGTCTTATTCGGATCAATCACCTTAAATATCTGCTCTGTATAGGTTGTCGCATTCCTTTTGACCTCCTCTTCACTGAGTGGCTTTCGGGTCTTGGATTTGCCCGTCGGATCTCCGATCTTGCCGGTAAAATCACCAATGATAATCACCGCATGATGCCCCAGCTCCTGTAGCTGCCTGATCTTACGCAGAACCACCGTATGTCCCAGATGTATGTCCGGTGCACTTGGATCAAGACCAAGCTTAACAACCAATGGTTTATTTTTTACCAGCGAATGGATCAGCTTCCCCCTTAGCTCCTCCTCCGATATGATCTCCTGTGCACCCTTGCCAATTATCTTAATCTGCTCCTCGATTTGTTTCTCTTCTTCCTTATTGATTGTTCTCATACTATTTCTCCTTTTACATTTTTTTAATCTATTTGCTTTTTGTTTGAAATGGGAACCGGAATAAGTACCTGTCTTACCAATTGATATACAAGTAAAATGCATCGATCAACTTGCAAGGAATCAAAAAACCCGCACCTCTAATTGCTTAGAGGGCGGGATTACTCACGCGGTACCACCTCATATTTATCAGCTATTCTCATAGCCAACCTCTTTGAGTACGTCAAAGCCTGACTGACTATAGTAAAAATCAGCTCTGGTTATACTCTAGCACGATAACGGGTGCAGGGAACCGTCAACAGCCTACTAAGAAACTCCGTTCGGTGTGATGCTCAAAGATGTATTCGGAATGTGCTTTCTTGCCCCTCTCATCAACCGGTAGCTTTCTGTAAGTTGGCCTCATTCTTACTCTTTCTTATCATCGCTTTATTAATATATTTGTATAATTGGAAAGTATAATCATTCTCTTAGGAATTGTCAAGCAGAAAATCGCCTTATCCGTTTTCTTGCATAGAAAAAGCTGGCAACCTGCCCGATCCCCGCCAACGCCCAGGTAACCGGATAACAGGCAAACAGTACCATTACCGTTGGAAACCATGCAAAGACCGTCACTAACCAGACAATTCTCATCAGACAGGCTCCAATCAAGGTACAAAGCATCGGAAGGATGGAGTACCCCATTCCTCTGGTTAAGCCCGGAAATACATTCATAATGCCACAGGTAAAATAAGCAATCATCAGCACATTGATTCGAATGATCCCCAGCCGGATTACCTCCTGATCCGTGGTAAAGAAGGTAAGTAATGGTCTTGCAAACAATATGGTCAAACCACCAATGACAATCCAGGTCGCAAAGATTAATACGGTGCAAACCTTTGCCACCTTATCAATTCTGTCGTATTTCTTCGCCCCCATGTTCTGACCGGTAAAGGTTATGGCCGCATTATAATAAGCATTCATGGGGGTTGCCACAAAGCCCTCGATATTTCCGGCGGCAGAGCCGGCAGCTACCATTGCAGAGCCGAAGGAATTGACTGCTGATTGAATCAGTACATTGGAGACGGAAAACAGTAATCCCTGTAAGCCGGCAGGCAGTCCAATCCTTACGATCTGAAGCAGCTTTCTTCCATCAATCCTCAGCCTACGAAGATTTAGACGAAGGTTATTATCCTTGCTGCGCATCAGACTTCGTAGAATGAGTAGCATGGACAGATACTGAGATATCACGGTTGCCCAGGCCACACCATCAACACTCATATTTAGCGCTAGAATGAAAAACAAATTCAGAATAACATTAACTATTCCGGCTATCAACAAATAGTACATCGGTCGTCGGCTGTCCCCAACGGCACGCAGAATAGCCGCACCAAAGTTATATACCATACTGGCAGGGAGGCCAATAAAATAAATTCTAAGGTAGAGAGAGGAAAGATCAATGATATCACCCGGTGTCCCTACCATGTTCAATAACGGATTACATAACAAGAATCCCAGCAGCATTACGAAGCAACCTCCAATAATACTGACTGCTATCGAGGTATGTACCGATTTGCTGATGGACTCCTGACGTCCTGCTCCGTAATCCTGGGCTACGATAACACTGGTACCTACCGATAATCCCATAAACAAATTCACAATCAGGTTTATGATTGATCCTGAGGCCCCAACTGCTGCCAAGGCCACCTTTCCAGAGAACCTTCCAACTACAATCATATCCGCCGCATTAAAGAGCAGCTGGAGTATATTCATTGCCATAATCGGCAGGGCAAATAATAATATTTTGCCAACAATAGGACCATTACACATATCCGTGTCTCTCGTTCGAGTCATCTTTTTCATCGCTTCCTTCGTTTCAATGTCTGTATTATATACTATATTAGTCTAAAAAGCAGCAATCCATTGTATCTATATAGTCCTATATTACTCCATCTTCTATTTAATGTTAATAGCACCTTTGGGTATTATGATCCGCATTCATCGGAATGGTTGTCATTTATTCGAACTGTGCTTGATAAAGTCTATAATAAAAGCCCTTTTTCTCCATTAGCTCCCTATGGGTACCCTGCTCAATAATATTTCCACGGTCCACAACCAGGATATTATCCGCTCCCTGTATGGTGGATAAGCGATGAGCAATTACAAAGCAGGTCTTCTGCTCCATCAATTTTCTCATTGCCTTCTGTATCTTAATCTCTGTTCGGGTATCCACATTCGAGGTGGCTTCATCCAATATCAGCATTTTAGCCTCTAACAGCATGGCACGAGCTATGGTTAACAGCTGCTTCTGACCCTTAGAAATATTCATACCATCTTCGTTAATAATGGTATCATAGCCCATGGGTAATCGCATGATATAGGAATGCATTCCAGCCAGCTTTGCTGCCTCCATCACCTCTTCCCTTGTTGCATTTTCCTTCCCATAAGCAATATTCTCAAAGATCGTACCCTGAAACAACCAGGTATCCTGAAGGACCATGGCATAAGCCTTGCGAAGACTACCTCTGGTCACATCACCGATCTCCTGCTCATCCACAAAGATATTTCCCTCCCATACATCATAAAATCGCATTAAGAGGTTGATAATCGTGGTCTTCCCCGCTCCGGTGGGACCAACGATGGCCGTCAGACTGCCCGGATGTGCATGAAGGAAGAGCTTCTTAATAATTGGCTTATCCGGAAGGTATCCGAAGGTAATCTCCTTCATGACCACATCTCCATGAACCTCGCTTAGCACCCTTGCATTATGTATATCCTCCGGTTCCGATGCTTCATCCAACAATTTGAATATCCGTTCGGCGGCCGCCGCTGCGGATTGAAGCTCACTGATGATATTGGCTATCTCATTGATCGGACCGGAGAATTTCCTGCTATATTGTACAAAGGAGGAAATATTACCAAGTGACATACTGCCGAATAGATAAAGAATTGCACCGGATACTGTGATCAAGGATAGTGAAAGATTATTAATAAAATTAACCGTCGGTCCGGTGATACTACCGTAATATTCCGATGCATAATATGCTTCAACCGTCTCTGTAT
>JAEYXC010000246.1 GCA_023428655.1 Bacillota bacterium
GATGGTTGGTGAGGTAAATCGCGAGGAAGCAACTCAGGAGCTTATCATGGGACAAATATTAAAATCAAGTAAAGGAGTATAGCGATGGATAAAGCAAAAGATCTCTTAAAAAAGAATACTATGATTATTGCGCTTATCGTAGTAACCATATTTTTTACAATAACAACAAACGGAACCCTACTTGTTCCTCAGAACATTACAAACCTCATTGCTCAGAACGGCTATGTCGTTATACTTGCAGTAGGTATGTTAATCTGTATTTTGACCGGTGGTAACATCGACTTATCCGTAGGATCTATCGTATGCTTGATCGGTTCAATTGCAGGTACCCTAATCGTTAATAATAAGGTTAATAATTGGGTTGCAATTGTGATCTGTCTTGCAATCGGTATCGTAATCGGTGTAATACAAGGCTATTGGATTGCATTCCTTCGAATTCCTGCCTTCATTGTTACCCTGGCGGGTATGTTACTCTGGAGAGGTGTAGCTCTAATCGTACTTGACGGTCTGACCGTATCACCCTTCCCGGATAGCTATTTAAATCTCTTCAACAGCTATGTACCTGACATTTTTGAAGGTAGTATTAATATCCTTGCTCTTGTGATTGGTGTAATAGTATGTTTGATTTATATCGCTGCCATGTTAATCTCCAGAGCGAATAAAAAGAAGAAGGGTTATCAGCTTACTTCTGTTTTATCAGAGACAAGTCAAATCGTAATTATCTGTGCTATCGTTATGGCATTTGCCATCTCCATGGCAAGACATAAGGGTGTACCAATGATCCTGATCTTATTGGCTGTCATTGTATTTGCTTATACCTATTATACTACAAAGACGGTTCCCGGACGTTATCTCTATGCAATGGGTGGTAATGAGAAGGCAGCAAGACTTTCCGGTATCAATACCAACAAAGTACTTTTCTTTGCTTATGTTAATATGGCATTTTTAAGTGCGGTCGCAGCTCTTGTGTGTGTTGCTCGTTTTAACTCTGCTGCTCCTACCGCAGGTATGAACTATGAGATGGATGCCATCGGTTCCTGTTATATCGGCGGTGCTTCTGCTTACGGTGGTATCGGTTCTGTTCCGAGAGTAGTAATCGGTGCTATCTTCATGGGTGTTATCAATAACGGTATGTCAATTATGGGTATTGATAGTAATGTTCAGAAGGTTGTTAAGGGTGTTGTATTGCTCGCAGCAGTAACCTTCGATGTACTTTCCAAGAAGAGAGGAAAAATCGCGTAATAAATATTATGTTTATAACGTGAGAAAAGCACCCTTATAACAAGCTTACTAGTGAGAGAGAAAGGGGAGCAAAGATCATTAACATGAATTACCTTCTTGATATAAATAAGCAGTGGGAACATACTTCCAGATTGCTTGTGAGTATGTGAACAGACCGAAGATCTTGAGCGTCTATTATGTTCAGGTCATAAAAAGCTTGCAAGTTTCAGACTTAGACTCCTATATGTAAAGAGCAGAGGATTTAGTAATGATGAGTATTTCGTTACTAAGTCCTTTGCTCTTTTTATGCACATATTTTTGAACGCTGAATTATTTCATTGAATAATGGTAATAATTTTATCAAAGTAACGTTAAAAGAGGACTTTATATAACGAAGTTCTCAGTAAGTGCTTCTAGGTTTGCCCCTCATAGCAGACTTCTTATTCTTTTTTTAATGCATCGAGCAGTACTTTGATGTAAGTTTATACTATTTAAGGAGGAGTTTTATGAAACTGAAACTAATTATTGTTACTCTGGTATTATTAATGCTGATTATGAGTGGATGTGGTAGAAGAAATGATAATAACGCCGCTACCTCTCCCTCACCGGCACCGACTACGGCTGCAACTACAGCACCCACAACAGCGCCTACAACCGCACCCACAACAGCACCGACCACGGCGGCACCGACAACATCCGCCGATGGGAACACGGACGCTGTTACAACTGCATCCATTGTTGATAATGAGGAAGCTTTTCTAAATGCAATCAGTAAGAAAGGTACCTGGATTATTTGTCTGACCAAGGACATTACCACCGACAAAGAGCTTTTGATGGAGGGTGAATTTAAGAACGGTAAGAAGGATGATGATGGGAAGGATGAGATACAACGTAAATTGGCATTATATGCTCAGGACGAGAATCGTAACATCACTGCCAGATATACCTTAACCGCACCAAAGCTTACCATATCCAGCCCGGAAGCAAGTATTGTAAAGGGAACCTTCAAAGGAGACTTATATATCAATACAACTGATTTTGATTTGGAGGATGCAACCATAGATGGTAATGTTTACTTCCTAACTAAGGAAGCTATGGATTCCTTTGAAATGGATGACACCAGTAAGATTACCGGTAAAAAAGAAATGATCAAAGAAAAAAATAATCAATAGTGCAGTGTTTAATGAGGGTGACAATACAGAAGGAGATGCTTCTATGGATTGTCACCCTTTTTTACTCTAAGGAGGATTGGCGTAGTAAAGGCAAATTAGTATCCTATGATGAAGCTAGACAATTAAGTTAATCATGAGATGTGAAGCATAGTGATAAGTTGATTAGTCATTTATCTTGTGATAAGTTGATTAGTCATTTAACTTGGTTGGACATTTATAAGGTCGCATGTTACAATAAAAAAGTGTTTTTAGAAAGGGAGGTGTCGATTATGAATGAGGAGCTCGGCCAATTGGATTTGGAATTAAAGGGTTTGTTTGTAGCTTCGAAGCTGGATGAGCTAATCGAGCTATTGAATAAGCAGCCGGAGACAACCGTAAAAGAGATTAGTGATTATAACTGGAATATTATTAAGAAATATTATGACACGGAACGCTTTGATCTGTTATTTCAGCATCTGAAATTTGTAGCATATACTTGCTTTATGGTAGAATATGCTCATCAGATTGGTGTCATCACAGATGATGCTTTTCGTATCATGATGATGATTTATAATGATATTTATGAGCTTAAGAGGCAGCAGAGCTGACAGGACCTTTCCCGCTAGGTTAATAGCTTTGACTTTAAAGTAATGTCGACAATGTACTTTGTACTAATGTTGACAAAGTAGGAATAAAAATGTAAAATGTGCTACATAGCATTCAGTAAGACATGAATTTATGTATGATCTTATTGTGCTCCGCTACAGCACAAACAGCACGATAACAAACGGTGCTGGTTAATCGTTAATTGGAGGAATGAACATGAAATTGATTATACCGGAAGGGTATAAAGCAGAGATCGATATCAAAGAGACGGAAATCGGTATTAAGTATTGTAAGGATTTTTTTGAAAGAGAACTAGCAAAGCAGTTGAATCTGACCCGTGTTTCCGCACCACTTTTCGTAAAACCCGAAACAGGTCTGAATGATAACCTGAATGGGGTGGAAAGACCCGTTAGCTTTGGTGTAAAGGAACAAAATGATACACAGGTAGAAATCGTTCATTCCTTAGCAAAATGGAAGCGCCAAGCGCTTAAGAGATACGGCTTTCATAAAGAAGAAGGTCTATATACTGATATGAGTGCAATCCGCAGGGATGAAGAGACGGACAATATTCATTCCATCTATGTGGATCAGTGGGATTGGGAAAAAATCATTGATAAGTGTGATAGAAACCTTGATACACTGAAATCGATTGTTCGTAAGGTGTATGCCGCATTAAAGAATACGGAGCGCTTTATGGCATCCAAATATGATTATATTCAAGAGATTCTACCTGAGGAGATCACCTTTATCTCTTCTCAGGAATTAGAAGATAACTATCCGGATTTGACGCCGAAGGAAAGAGAATATATGATTTCTAAGGATAAGGGTGCCGTATTTATTATGCAAATCGGTGGCGCCTTACGTTCCGGGGAACGCCACGACGGAAGAGCTCCCGATTATGATGATTGGAAGCTTAATGGTGATATTATTGTATATTATCCTGTTTTAGACATTGCATTAGAGCTATCTTCTATGGGTATTCGTGTTGACGAGGAAACACTGGTAGAACAGCTTAGGATAAGCGATTGCATGGATCGTGCCGAGCTACCCTTCCAGAAAGCACTGATTAATAAGGAGCTTCCATATACCATCGGGGGAGGCATCGGACAGTCAAGAATCTGCATGTTCTATCTACGAAAGGCACATATCGGGGAAGTCCAATCCTCAATCTGGCCTCAGGAGGTTATGGAAGAAGCGGATAGAAAAGGTCTACCTCTATTATAATGTTGTCGACTCATGTTCCATAGGGGAAGCGATGACACTCAGGCATTCTTGCGTTGGTAAGTATTTACTCATGCTCAAAAAATAGGCGGTGATAATTCGATATGGTTAATTTATATCTCATACGACACGGTAGACAAAACAGCACCTTATGTAATGTTGATGTTGAGCTATCTGAGGCTGGGCAGCTACAAGCACAATTGCTCAGGGAACGCTTGCTCCGTTACGATATCGATGCATTATATTCAAGTGATATGCTACGGGCTATTCAGACTGCAGAAATCATTAATCAAGCATTAAAGCTGCCTCACATCATTCGGGAGGAGCTTCGTGAGATTTCCTTTGGATTATTGACCAGTCATTCAGAGAGCTATATTGAGGAACATTTTGCTGATTTTAAAGCGGAGCAAAGAAACCTGATGGAGGATATTCCATATCCGGAGGGAGAAAGCGGAACCTCCGTATACGAACGAGCCATGCCCGTTATTCAGGAAATCGTTCAAAGCGGAAAGAAGGATATCGCTATAGTCACACATGGTGGAACCATACGAGTACTACTGGCAGCACTGTTTGGGAAAAATCAAGCAAGACGCTTTTTGTTCGGTGTATCCATGGAGAATACAGGAATTACGCAATTAGTATATAATCCGCAGTATGATCGTTTTTATCTGGAACGCTTTAACGATTATGCTCATTTGGAGGGACATTTGGACCTACATCGTAAAAACTGGAACATGTAATTACTTATGGGTTATTCATTATTTTGAACATATGGTGTTAAAGGATAACAGGCTGGAGGATCGTATTCGATAATAGTTCGGAGACGTTATTCCAGCTGTTTGTTATTGAGCTGTAATAGGGGAGGAGTCAATGGCATTTAACATTAGAGATAAGACAGGAGGCTTGTATGTATAAGCATATTATATGGGATTTTGACGGAACACTATTTGACACCTACGAGGTAATGGGCAGGGCATTGCAGCGATCCTTTCAAAAGATTGTGATCAACGAGCCGTTGGAGAATATCATCCAGTTGATGAAGGTATCCATCTCAAAGGCATTACAATATTATGGAGAAAAATACCATATTGATGAGGCGTTCAAAAGGGATTATGAGAAATTACGTAAAGAGATGGAGCTGGAGGAATGTAAGCCATATCCGGGAGTAATTGAATTACTAAAGCATATCCGAGATACCGGCAGATATAATTATATTTTCACTCATCGAGGGATATCTACAATAAACTTTCTTAAGAAGCATGGTATTGAGGATTGCTTTACGGATTGTATTACCTCCCAGCATTCCTTTGAACGAAAGCCTAGCCCGGCGGCCATCCTGCATCTTGTCGAGAAATATAGTATGAAGCCACAGGAAGCAATCATGATCGGAGACCGAGACCTGGATATCCTGTCAGCAAAGAATGCCGGAATTCAGGCCTGCTTTTTCGATGAAACGAGCCTTATATGTGAAGCAGCGGACTACAATATTAAGAGCATTCAGCAATTACGTGAGATGATATAACTTGATAAACGAAGTTAAAATTTATATCAAGGGAGTAGAGTAGAATGAAGTGTGTGTATACGGACGGAAAAAATCATGATTTTGTAGAGCTTTGCAGACAGTTGGACAGTAACCTGGATGAGCTGGTCGGAGGATTTGAACAAAGAAAAAACTATGTCCAGTATAACACACTGGAGGATATCCATGATGTAGTCCTGTTCTATGATAACGATCAACCCTGCGCCTGTGCCAGCTTTAAGTATTATGATAATGGTGTCGCTGAGATGAAACGTGTCTTTGTTCGACCGGAATATCGTGGGAAGAAGGTTGCAGAGGCGCTAATCCATACATTGGAAGTGCTTGCGAGAGACAAAGGCTATCACACGATGATATTGGAGACCGGTAAACCTTTGATTGCGGCTATCAAGCTATATCGGAAGCTGGGCTATGGGATTATCGACAATTACGGTCAATATAAGGATATGACGGAATCAATCTGCATGGGTAAGGAGCTTTGATTGATTATCAACCTTCGGTATTAATGAAATAAGAAATGATGAAGCATTTTGGCAGCGGAACCTTCTCTATGGGATGATGAACCCATATTCGAATATTCCGCTGCCGTTTATTTGATGGAACTATTATGGATTAAATGTAGGGCTATCTGACTGTTAATGCATTAAAAGGGAGCCGAATCGGGATGATGACCCGTAAGACCGTAGGCCTCCAATGCTCTTAAAGCGTCAATGTCCTCCGAAGATAGTTCAAAATCAAAGATGTCGGCATTTTCCAGCATCCGATCTCTTGAGGTGGTTTTAGGAAGCGGAAGATGACCGTGCTGAATGCTCCAATGCAGTAGTACCTGGGCGGTTGTTTTATTGTATTTTGCAGCAATATCAATCAAAATCGGATGATTCATCTGACCCTTGATTAAAGGACTCCAGGCCTCTACAATCATTCGTTTCTCCTTACAATAATGAACGGTCTCTCGTTGGGTATATCTAGGGTGTATCTCCAGCTGGTCCACCATGGGCGCAATCTTAGCGGTCTCTAGTAAGGCGTCAATATGGTGCTCCAAAAAGTTGCTAACACCGATGGCTTTTACCTTACCTTCTGTGTATAATTCCTCAAAGGCTCTCCAGGTTCCCTCATTCACTTCCTTCCAGCAGTCTCGGTATGCCAATGGAATCGGCCAGTGGATCAGATAAAGATCCAGATAATCCAAGCCCAGGTTGTCCATGGTTGTCTCAAAGGCCTTTAGGGTCCTTTCATACCCGTGATCCGGGTTATCTAATTTACTAGTGACAAATAATTCACTGCGCTTTAAGCCGGATTCTCGTACGGCTTTGCCGACAGGCTTTTCATTCTGATATGCAAAGGCAGTATCAATATGGCGATAGCCACAATCAATTGCAGTTTTCACTATGTCTGCGGTCGTATCATTTTTTGGAAGTAGCCAAGTACCGAAACCGACGCAGGGTATTTTTACTCCGTTTGAGAGGACATAACAGTCTTGTATGTTATTCATTTTGAAAACTCCTTCCATCATATCAAACATGTATTTATTCTGTGTAATTCCTTCCTGTAAAATTCACAATAACAATAGAATTTCCAATTATCAATAGGTTTGTCGTCGTATTATGGGAAATTGCTTGTGTGGTCCGGTGGGTTATATTATAATACATAACAAAAGTGTTGACCGATTTATTAGATACATTGTAAAGAATTTGGAGGTTTTATTGTTGAATAAAAAGAAAGCTATTATATTTGATGTGGATGGAACATTAGTTGATCGCAAGGCGGCATTTGTTCGCTTCTGCAACTATCTGATTGATCGATACAGTGAGAATAATCCCTATCAAGGCACCAGAGAGGCTTTGATTGACTATATGATTGAAATCGATGAAAACGGTTATGCTGGGCTAGCCAACTTTATTCCAAGACTGAGTAAGCGTTGGAAGCTAGCCCTTGGTACGGCGGAATTTGTTAAGGAGCGTAATGAGGTATTCGGCAAGATGACGATCCCTTACCCAGAGCTTAATGAGGTTCTAAAGGAACTCAGGGGTAGATATAAGCTGGGTATTATTACGAATGGTTATTCCTCTGTTCAAAGAGATAAAATTGATAGGGCATGCATTAAGGATTATTTTGATGACATTATTGTATCGGGAGAACAGGATTTTGCAAAACCTGATTCTCGAATCTTTCTGTTATCCTGCAAACATCTTGGGATAACTCCTGCAGAGGCCTATTACGTCGGGGATTATTATCCGAATGATATCGCAGGTGCCCTAGGTGCAGGGATTACCCCAATATGGATTAATGAGGATGGGACGGAGCATCCGGAGTATGATGGAATTCGAGTCAATCGGTTACGTGATATCCTGGAAATCCTTCTAACCGAAGAGTCGGCTTTCACCGATTAATGTAACATCTGATTTTCCAGCCATTGAGCGACACCATCCTCATAATGATAACCGATGATCTGATCTGCCTTAGCCTTCAGATCGGGTACCGCATTCCCGACTGCGATACGATAATCACTGGCTTCAAAAAGCGGAAGATCATTGTGGTTATCACCAAAGCAGACGATTTGATCCAGCTTCAGATAGGAGCGCAGAAACTGTACTCCGTGATACTTGGAGGCCGTCTTATGATAGGTCTCAAGATACCATAGATCGGGAGAGTAATTGTCCTTATAGAAGACACAGTTCAGATCCGGAAGTCCTTTAATAATCTGATAGATATGCTCTAGCTTGTCATAATGATCTAATAAAGAGAAATAGACCAAAGGCTCTTGGGATAGCTGATTGAAGTTATCGATTTGAGTAAAACGCTTTTGATATAGATCTACCCTTTCCTGATAGAAATTCCGAAGAGCCGGTGAGCTCAATTCTTCATAATAGGTGGACATAACTCCATCCTTAATGGTATAAGCAAAGCCCTTCAGCTTGTACTCCCCAATAACCTTCAACAATGCGGTAATACTAGGTTGGGGAAGGGTCGCAATTTTAATATACTCGTTCCTTGTTAAGTCGTAGATGCATACCCCATTCATCAGAATAACAGGTACGGTGATGTTAACCTCTTTTAATATAGGCTTGACGGAAGCTATGGACCTTGCCGTAGCAACACTAAATAGCATCCCTTGATCAATGCATTGATTTAGGATATCAATGGTTTTAGGGGAAAGTGTTACATTTGGTTGTAGGAGAGTGCCATCGAGATCGGATATATATAGAGTATTCATATTCCTCCTTTTTACGCTACCTAATCCATATTAGGAAGGTTGCCTTCCATTGCTTCATAAACCTCGATCATACGATCGGTCCAAGCGTCGAATTGGGGATCCGGTCTCTGATACTCCGGATGCTTATGGATATAATCCAGAGTCATACGAACACCTTGATCAAAACGAACCGTGGAAGCAAAGCCGGGAACAAGTCGCTTCACCTTGGAATTATCAAAAATAACACTATGGGATTTATCTCCTAATAAGCCCCCGAGAAAACCATTATTCGCTTTTGCTAAGGTTTCGGAAGGGATATGAACGATATTCGGTTTCACCCCAAGAGCATTTCCGATAATCTCGTAGATTTGATTCCAGGTGAGGCTCTCATCCGAAGTAATCTGAACTGCTTCGCCGATGGCGTGAATATTACCCATTAATCCAAGGAAGGCTTTCGCAAAATCAGAATTGTGAGTCATGGTCCAAAGGGAGGTACCATCGCCATGTACGATGACCTTTTTGCCTTGCTTCATACGATTGATGACACTATAGCTGCCGTTCCTGCCATGTAGAGCTAAGGGGACATCAAAGCAGCCGTAGGTATGACTGGGGCGAATGATCGTGATGGGGAAGCCGTTGTTCCGGTATTCCTGCATCAGATATTCCTCGCAGGCAATCTTATTTCTTGAGTACTCCCAGTATGGATTGGCCAAGGGAGTACTTTCTGTGATGAATGGACTGGAAAGGGGCTTCTGGTATGCAGAAGCAGAGCTGATGAAGATGTACTGCTTCGTCTTGCCCGTAAATAGACGGACATCCCTCTTTAAGGCATCGGTATCATAAGCAATAAACTGTGCTACTACATCAAAGGTCATATCCTTTAGCTTTTCCTTGACATCAGCCTCATTATTGATATCAGCTTCAATCAGCTTAACACCCTCCGGGACCAGTGTGGAACGATTGCCACGATTCAAAAGATATAAATCAAAACCATAAGTGGGGGCTAGCTGAGTGATTGCGGTACTGATGGTTCCGGTTCCTCCAATAAATAATGCCTTCATAAGAATCCTCCTTCTTTATGGGTACATACATATCATGTTTTCGTTTTGAACACATAACCTTCCGATTCAATTAAGGAATCAGCGATACGATTGTGTCATCAATTGGGCTTTGATCGTAAATTTCCTTCCGTAAGCCAAAGATATAATAGTCGGTCATAACATTCAGAATGGCCCCTTCCTTGATAAAGCCTTCCTGAGTGAAGCCAAGCTTTTGTGCGACTCTGACGGAGCCGTGATTATCTGCAAAGCAGCGAAGCTGAATACGCGTAAGTCCCATGTATTCAAAGGCCAATTTAAGCATGGCTTGTCCGGCTTCCGGTGCAAAGCCCTTGCCCCAATAATCTTTGTTGATACGATAACCGATATCTGCCTGGCGTTTCAGTCTGAAGTCGTATAATACGATCTCACCGATTACCTTATTCGTATCCTTAAGCTCCATAAGCCAGGTTAACTCACGTCCGGCACGGTATTCCTTCATAGTTGCATTATAATGATAGTCCAGCTTGATCTTTTTCTTAGGGCGACGACGTCCGTTGGTATCCTTTGACTCATCGTATATGCCCCAAAATCGATATACACTATAGTCATTGATGAATTCAAGACTGTCCCTTCCATCGGAAGGACTGTCGGTTATCTGACGAAGATATAATCGATCTGTCTCAAGCTTCGGCAGCTTTTCAAAACATGCTTCATAACTCATCTGTATTCTCCTCTCGTCCTATCGATACCATGTCTATATTATCCATCAAATCCAATTAATTATCAAGTCCCTGTAAAATTGATTCAAAGCTTGGTCAGCTAATTATAAAAACTGATTCTCAATGAATATTTTCAAACCGATTGACAGTAGGACGATGCCACCGATCAGCTTTGCACGTAGACCTAATAGGAAGCCGAATTTCTTACCGATGTAGACGCCGAAGGCACAAAGAATAAAGGTAATCAATCCGATACTAAGGGCAGCGGATAGAATATTAATATTCAATACAGCGATACTGACACCGGCTGCTAAAGCGTCAATGCTTGTGGCGATACCCTGCATTATCAGATTCTTCGCATTAAACATATTTTGACTCGTACATGTAGCTTCGTTGCTTTTCCATTCCTTATAGGTGTCGAGTAACATATTAACACCGATTGCTCCAAGCAGCAGGAGAGCAACCCAATGCTGATAGCGACAAACGATATCAGAAAAGGTTTTGCCCAAAGTAAATCCCAGTACGGGCATCAGGGCCTGGAAGAAGCCAAAGGAAAAAGCAGTTACAATAGCATGTCTTTTCGTTACCTTATCACTGCACATTCCATTTGTTATGGCAACGGCAAAAGCATCTGCCGATAGACCAAGTGCAAGTAAAACTAATGTTATGAAGTCCATAGTTATGTCCCTTTCTTATCGGTAAAGGTATTTTTGAGATATATAGCCTGCTTGGAGAGCTATTCGATCATAGAACAGACCCCTTGTCGCATAAAAAAGCCCATGCATAGCCAAAATTCAGCCATACATGAGTCTCGTTCATTAAGGTAAGCCAGATTTCTTACGGAATCATTATGTTGACTTGCCACATATTAATTATATGCAAACTACTCCCTCATTTAGTACCATTTACAAATTTTAATAAGATTTTACCATGTTAGTCTTTAATAATCAATCCTTTTATGAATAATTGGGAGTTTCTCACGGAAAAACACCGATTCAGACAGCATTTCTTAAAATTCTCTTGCTTCACAGAGAAAAACAGTGCATAATATAATATCGATTTATTACATCATAGGAAAGTAGGTTTATGACATGTCACTTGCTTCAACTGCGTTTCATCAAATTGCGATTATGTTCTTAATCATTGTAATTGGTATCGTCTGTTACCGAATACGAATGATTGATCATATAACAAATAAAAAACTTTCTGATATTGTTCTTCTGTTGGTTAATCCGATTGTAATCTTGGTATCTTATCAAAGAGAGTTTGATGCTACTTTGCTTTCCGGTCTGTTGATCTCCCTGGTCTTAGCGATTGTAACTCATACCTTCGGTATTGTCATTAGTAGGGTGTTGATTCGAGGAGACAAATATCGAGCGGAGCATACCATTGAGCGCTTTGCTGTGATTTACTCCAATTGTGGGTTTATTGGTATTCCTATGGCCGGAGGTTTGTTCGGAAGTGAAGGAGTATTCTATATTACTGCCTATATGACCATATTTAACCTATTGGTCTGGACTCATGGTGTGATTATAATGACGGGCAAAGCGGATATGAAATCCTTTGGAAAAGCACTACTTTCGCCTTCCATTCTTGCAACAGTACTGGGCTTTCTATTATTTGTAACAAGAATCACCTTGCCGGGAATTGTGATGGATACCCTCACCTATGTCGGTAACATGAATACACCGTTGGCAATGCTGGTAGCAGGGGTTACGGTGGCACAAACGGATGTTAGAAAGTGGATCCTTAAGCTTCGGATATACTTCATAGCATTGATAAAGCTCCTACTAATTCCGACGGCTATGTTGTTAGTTTTTTCCTTGTTTCCGATTCCTGATATCGTAGTTCTCACATCGGTATTAGCTGCCGCCTGCCCGTCCGCTGTTACAGTGAATTTGTTTTCGATTAAATATAATAAGAACTATCTTTATGCAACGGAATTATTTACCGTATCTACTATTATGTCGATGCTTTCCATACCCTTTGTGATGTTTATCGCGAAACTCATTCTTTAAGTCAAGTATCGGTTTTCTAACAGAAGGAAGTTATAATTATTCCTTACCAATTATGAGTTACATATGACTTGCTTTGCCGGATGGAGTCGTGTAGAATAAATGATGTATTTTTCCATAGTGTGATAAGCACGAGTGGTTAAATGAAGGAAAAGGAGCTATCTATGATGAACGATTATGTAATCGTTAGTGATGCAACACTGGATCTTCCTGCAAATGTTGTTAAAGAATATGACTTAAGAATAATTCCAATGGGTGTAAATATTGATAATGAGGAATATCGCCATTATCCGGACGAGAGAGAACTATCCATTGAAGATTTTTATCAAAAGCTAAAAAATGGGGCTATATCTCATACCACACAAATTACTCCGGCGATATTCATGGATTATTTTGAAGATATATTAAAGCAGGGTAAGGATATTATATATATAGCCTTTTCCTCCGGTTTAAGTGGTACCTTTAATACCTCTCAGCTGGTCCTTCGTGATCTGACGGAGGATTATCCGGAGCGGAAAATCTATAGTATCGATTCTTTGTGCGCCTCCATAGGGGAAGGTTTACTGGTATTAAATGCTGCGATGCGAAAGCAGCAGGGTATGAATATTGATGAGCTGGCCCAGTGGGTAGAAGATAATAAGAGGTGCTCAAGACATTGGTTTACGGTAAAGGATCTTTTCTATCTGAAGCGCGGTGGAAGAATTACTTCGATTGAGGCAATGGTGGGAACAGCACTTAAGATACGACCGGTATTAAGCACGG
>JAEYXC010000269.1 GCA_023428655.1 Bacillota bacterium
AACCAATGATAATTCTAATGCAGTGAACGAAGAAACAAAGAAAGAGGAAACCAATTCTGAGGGGACATCAGCTACAGACGAAAAGGTGGAAGAGATTTATTTTCTAAATTTCAAGCCTGAAATTGCAGAAGTATACAATGCAATCGCAAAGGATTATGAAGCTGAGACCGGAATTAAGGTTAAGGTGGTTACTGCAGCAAGCGGTACTTATGAACAGACCCTAAAGAGTGAGGTAGCAAAGTCCAACCCGCCTACTATCTTCCAGATTAACGGACCTGTTGGTTATGAGTCTTGGAAGGATTATTGTGCGGATTTGAGCGGTACTAAGCTTTTCAGCTATTTATCCGATCAAAGCTTAGCAGTGAAGAGTGGAGACGGTGTATACGGTATTCCTTACGTAGTTGAGGGATATGGTATTATTTACAATAATGCTATTATGAACAAATATTTTGCTTTAACCGATAGAGCAACTACCGTAGCTAGTATGGAGGAAGTAAACAACTTCGCTACCTTAAAGGCTGTAGTTGAGGATATGACAGCTCGTAAGGCTGATCTGGGTATCGAAGGTGTATTCGCGTCCACATCTTTAGGAGCAGGTGAGCAATGGAGATGGCAGACACACTTAGCAAACATGCCTTTATACTATGAGTTCAAAGACAACACTGCATTTGACAGTACCGTTCTTGCTGGTCTTGCAGCAAATGAGATTGAATTCAAATATGCAGAAAACTTTAAGAACATCTTCGATTTATATGTGAATAACTCTGCTACACAGAAGGGACTTCTGGGAAGCAAGACCGTTAATGACTCCATGGCAGAATTTGCTCTTGGACAGGTTGCAATGGTTCAGAATGGTAACTGGGCATGGTCTCAGATCAGTGGTGTAGATGGAAATGTTGTTGCTGCTGAGGATATTAAGTTCCTGCCGATCTATACCGGTATTGCAGGAGAAGAGACGCAGGGTCTTAGCATTGGTACTGAGAATTATTTTGCGATTAACAGTAAAGCATCACCTGCACAGCAGGAAGCATCCATTGCTTTTCTTGAGTGGCTATTTACAAGTGACAAGGGTAAGGATTATGTAACAAATCAGTTAGGTTTTATTGCTCCTTTCTCTACCTTTGAGGATGATGAGAAGCCTGCAGATCCATTGGCAAAAGAGGTTCTTGCATGGATGGAAAAGGACGTAACCAGCGTGGGTTGGACCTTTGCAGCTTTCCCGAGCGAGCAGTTTAAGAACTACTTCGGTGATGCATTATTAGAGTATGTTCAGGATGGTAAGACCTGGGAAGAGGTTGTAGCTGTTGTGAAGGACTCTTGGAAATCTGAGAAAGCACAATAATTATTAAATCCGTACGTAAAAGTACAAAAAAGTAAAACTGCGGAAGCAATTATTGTGAAATGCAATTACCATAAAGAGACGTAAGAAATGGGGAATGCTTCAAAACAGTTTACTAACATAAGTTTTGAGCATTCCCAGATTTTCGCGAAAGCGGTTTATTTTGCAACCGACTGTTTTATAACAGTGGGAAATCTAGGTCGAGAGGATGGATGACTCTCGGGGCTTCAATAGATTGGAGAGAGAATTATGCTAAGACATAATAAGAGATATTTTCCTATATTTGTATTACCCACCTTAATTGCATTTACCATTGCTTTTGTAATACCATTTATCTTAGGTATCTTCTTATCCTTTACTGAATTTACTACCGTCATTGATGCGGAGTGGGTAGGAATTAAAAACTATAAAGCAGTATTTGCGAATAAGGAATTTATGAACGCATTATGGTTTACGGTTCGATTTGCAGTGGTTGCAGTACTAACAATCAATGTATTCTCATTTTTATTAGCACTGTTATTAACCAGAAAGATCAAAGGAACCAACCTGTTTCGAACCATATTTTTTATGCCGAACCTAATTGGTGGTATTGTTCTTGGTTACATTTGGCAGCTGATTATTAATGGTATACTCTATCAATACGGAGTAACCTTAACCTTCAAACCGGAATACGGATTTTGGGGACTGATTATTTTGATGAACTGGCAGATGATCGGTTACATGATGGTAATCTATATTGCAGGTATTCAGAATGTTCCCAAGGATATTGTTGAGGCTGCTAAGATTGACGGTGCGGGAAGTTTTCAAATACTTCGTAAGATAACAATTCCCATGGTTATGCCGTCTATTACAATCTGTTTATTTTTAACGATGTCAAACTCCTTTAAGCTATTTGATCAGAACTTAGCATTGACAGCAGGAGCTCCCTCCAAAAAGACAGCTATGCTGGCACTTGACATCTTTAATACCTTCTATGGATCGGTAGGGAGTGAAGGTGTTGGCCAGGCCAAAGCGGTTATTTTCTTTATTATCGTTGCATTAGTAGCATTTATTCAGCTTAGAATTACTAGAACTAAGGAGGTGGAAAGCTAATGAGAAAAGAAGGAAAAAACGGTAGTATCGCTAATGTTATCATTTTTATCGTGTTAGTTGTTTTGGCTGTTCTATTTTTATCACCCATACTCATAGTTTTCATAAACTCCTTAAAAGGAAAGTTTTTTA
>JAEYXC010000307.1 GCA_023428655.1 Bacillota bacterium
TTCTTAATCTCTTCATAGACCTTGGACCAGATATCATTGGAGAAGGTAGTCTCTGATGACATATCAATATCACTGACCTCCACAGCCCCTGATATGAATATATTACGGTTATTCTCAAGACGAATACATTGCCCAACCAAAACCGCCACCTTACACGCGGAATAATCGCCACCTGCCAATTGCTTTATGTACGTCATCACATAGTCTTCTACATATATCTTCTTATTTGAATTACTTTTCCCGATCTGTCTGACATTCTTTGGCATCTTAAAGGAAGGCTGTAGTTTATTTGCTGGATTACCTTCACCGCTCTCGTTGCTGTATATGGTTTCAATCACTTGGCTCACTCCTATCCGATACTTTTTCTTCTCTAACTTAACACGCCTATCCTTGAGCTGGAGGAGGATGCAGGCACAAACTTTGAAGTGTGCATTTATACTTTTATAAATTCACACTAATATAACTAATCATATCATAGATTGGACATGCTTTTTGTCGTATCGGGCTATTATGTAAACATAACTTTTCCACAGAATTCCATGTAAAAGGAGAGAAAACCCTTTTATTTGATTTCCTTTTTCTCTATCAATGACCACTTTTCTCGAAATAAATGATTTTTTGCTCGATATTATCTGGATTATAGGAATTTAATACGTCTAATATTTTAAGTTTCTGGTAATACTTTACCTAAGCTTTTGGAAACTGCAGCTCGTAGAACATATTTTATAGCTAAATCAATGACGAAAGGCATGTGTAAATTGATGAATTTCATATTCAAACCCAAAAATAAAATTTCCTATTTTGATGCTTCCGAAAAAACAACCGCTTATGAAATGGGCAGTACATTATCAGAGCTGATGAAAGAACAGGTGCTGTTAAACCGAACCATTATCTTCCTATGCATCGGCTCCGACCGAGCCACCGGAGATTGTCTGGGTCCGATTATCGGTTATAAATTATCAAAATACAAAAAGTACCATAACTATTATGTATATGGTACTTTAGAAGATCCCGTTCATGCTAAAAACCTAAAGGATACGATTACAATGATCCGTCATAAGCATGATGATGCCTTTGTCATTGCGATTGATGCCTCCTTAGGAAGATCCGATCACATCGGCTATATCACCTTGGGTGAAGGCCCGCTGAAGCCCGGAGCTGGTGTCGATAAGGACCTACCGGCCGTCGGTGATATTTTTATTACCGGAATTGTGAATTTCTCCGGTATGCTTGACAGCATGCTGCTACAAACCACCAGACTTAATGTCGTTATGACCATGGCTGATCAGATCTGCTTAGCTATCAATTATTCCATCAGTAAGCTCAGAACCTTAACCCTCTCATAGTTTTCGCATATCGAGGGATTGCTCACTGTTATGCCTCAACAAACCAAGGAGCTGTTGTAAAACAGAATGAAGGAACGAACAACTTGCATACCCGCAAATACACTATTTGACGGACAGATTATTGTTTTGCATGACAAAAAACAAACAAACAATGTTTGATAACTGGCATACAAAGCAATAAGATGTCCGTCATCCTATGGGTGAAGGTTAAGCAACCATTCTTCTGCTCCCTCTTTATTATCAAACACTCTAAAATCATGACCTTTATTGGCTTCGAGAACAAAATCCTCAAACTTTCCACGAATTAGTTTTGTATCCGTTATGATTAAAGCTGTCTTTATGTGATAATTCAGAAGCTTTTGCAGTACATCTCCTGCAATCCCCGTTCTCAGTCGGTAAAAACCCTCCTCAAAGCAAGATGATTCAACCATAACCCGGTGCACGTCATACTCCCAGCATACTCCGATGAGATGATCCAGGACACCCTGTACACCGGATATGGGTGGATTAATCTCCGACACTTCCAAGTAACCTTTCTCATTCTTCTCAATCCTTCGTTCCATTCTTCCAATCTCCTCATCCTATTAATATCCACAGGTTGAATAACCATTTTGATCAGTAATTCGGCGAATTAGAATATCAATCACCCAATACCATATGTTACTCGTAACCTATATAGTATGTTAACAATAACATAGGTTATGACTCCTGTCAATATAAAGCTATCACAAGGAAACACCAGCAAAATGCACCTAGTAATAAACAAAGGCTGCCACAAAGAATTTTCACACTGGAGGAAGTTAATAATCCATCTTCCTTCGCTTAAATTCATAAGTAACAGCCTTTCCTATATTCATTTATTCATTATACTACGGCATTCTCTTCCTTCTCAAGATTGAGCTTATAGAAGGCGATAGCCTCCGAAATATTGGATGCATTTCCTGCCTGAAGAATATTAATCAGGGAGTCCAACTGCTTCAATGACATAAATTCCTTCCCAAGAAAGGGCTCATAATCACTTGCCAGCTTGATCGTAAGCTCCTTGATTTTCTCCTCAGCCTTTATGATAGAAGCTTTTATCCTATCATAATCTTCTTTCAGGGTGGTCAATTGATTTTGGTAGTTCGCTTCAATCTCCCCGTGGATAATACCGGTGGTGGTATTGTCGAAGGTAGCGAGGGCTTCCTTCTTCTGTGAAGCCACTTCCGCCAACTCCTGTTCCAGCTTCCTCAGCTCCTCATCAAAATCCTGGAGGTCATAGGAGCTTTCGTCCCTGTCCTTTCGGATGTTTCTTTTGATTACCGCAATTTTTCTGTTATTAATTCTGATCTTTCCTCGGATTCCCCTTACCTTCTGTATCTCATCGGAATATTTTCCTTTTGTTCGATTACCAAGGATAAGATAAATTCCGCCAAAGAATATTACCGTGACTACATAAATGATAATCAGATATAGGGTCCGCTCTTCAGGCAATAGAAGGAAGTAGATTCCGCAGGGAATGATCAAGAGAGTTATAATCAATGTTGCAAGAATGAATAACATATCACTAAAACAAGCCGGTGCGTATAAAGAGTAATAGAGCTTGGTATTACAAAAGGCAGGAATATGCTTATGACGAAACAGAGTCCTTGACTCAAGTTTGAGCTGGGAATTCTCAGTCCTCAGTGTTGAGGTCTCATTATCCATCCGTTGAGACATTTTATCATTTTTATTCCTTTCCCTCTTCTCCTTGATCCTCTTTTTCTTCGTCTGAAGCTTGTCCTCCTGCTTCTCAAAGGCATCCTCAATCTCTTGTCTGCGTTTTTTGGTGGTCTTCTGGA
>JAEYXC010000324.1 GCA_023428655.1 Bacillota bacterium
ACTCGCTTTAATACCCTAAGGGTCGATTCCAGATGACTGATCGGTGTACCGGTAAATACTACATCCCCACCGGTAGCGGCAACCGCAGCCATATATGTTCCTGCAACAATCCGGTCTGAAGAAAGTCGAAATTCCACATCATGTAAATGCTTCACACCTTCAATCTCCAAAAAGGCAGTGCCTTTACCGCAGATTCTTGCACCGGCAGCAATGAGATAATTACAAACCTCTATTACCTCCGGTTCTCTGGCTGCATTAAATATTCTTGTCGTACCCTCTGAAAGTACTGCAGTCAGAATAATATTCTGTGTTGCTCCAACACTTGGAAATTCCAGAAATATATCTGCTCCAAGAATACAGTCGGAGTAACAATGAATCATGGTATCGTCTTCTCCGATGAATTCCTGGGTAACATTCATCTTCTTTATTGCCTTCAAATGATAATCAATCGGTCGCTTTCCAATGGAACAGCCACCCGGATATGCAATCGTAACTTCCTTATGTCTTCCCAATAAGGAACCTAAAAACAAGATAGAGCTCCTCATCTTTGTTACATATTCCTCCGGTACAGAGGTTGATGTAGCATTACTACTATTTACATAAAGGGTATTCCCTTCCCAGGAGGTTGTGCAGCCTAGCTCCTTCAGTATACTTACCATATGATAAACATCAAGTATTTTGGGACAGTTCCTTAGTATTGTTGTTCCCTTATTCAGAATAGTAGCAGCAATTACGGGTAATGCTGCGTTCTTAGACCCTTGTATATTAAGTTCACCTTTTAACTGCTTACCACCGATGACCTCGATACTCGACATAGAACACCTCAGACAATGTAGAAAATATATTACACTATATGTGTACCGACTTGTCCGCGTGAATTTTGGCAGCTACCCTTTTTCTCCTTTGATCTGATTGGATACACTGAGTACAATTCCCATCTCAAAGAGAATAACCATAACCGAGCTACCTCCGTAGCTGATGAAGGGAAGGGGAATTCCTGTAGAGGGAATTGAATTTGTTACAACCGCTATATTAATCAATACCTGTGATGCTATATGAGCCAGCACACCGGTAGCAATTAACCCACCATATAGGTCCGTAGCATTAATGGCAATAATGAAGATTCGCCATATTAACAATATAAAAAGAAGAATCAGGGCAAAAGCACCAAAAAGCCCCAGCTCCTCACAGATAACCGAGAAAATCATATCATTATGGGATTCCGGAATAAAGCCAAGCTTTTGCATGCTCTCTCCTAAGCCCTTTCCAAAGACACCTCCGCTGGCAATCGCATACAAGCCTTGCAGAATCTGATATCCCTTGGGTTCAGTCTCAACATTCAGCCATACCCTGATACGTTCAAAACGGTACGGCTCCAGGATAATGAAAATGGATCCGATCGCGATCAGTAGAATACCCGAAAATACAAAATAGAATTTCTTTCTGCTCGCAACAAAGCATATTGCAACCATGATCACACCGACAATCAAAGCGGTAGAGAAATTCTCGATTACAATTAATCCCAACAAGGGGGAGATGAACATGATTACACGCAAAAAGCCCGAAAACCGATCCAGCTTCTTCGGAGCCAGATTTACTATGTATGCAGTAAACAAAATTACTGCGATCTTTGTTAATTCGGAGGGTTGGAATCGTCCGAGGGGTCCCATGTCGATCCAACGCTTCGCACCGTTAATGGTAGGTCCGAACAAAAGAACATAAAGCTGTAAGAAAATACACATGATATAGAGAATCGTTACCGGCTTTAGTCGGATAATAGGAAGATTCTTAATATAAATCCGATAATCGATTTTCGACACGAAGATCATGATTAAAATGCCCGCTCCTGCAAAAAGCGCCTGACGCTCAAGATAATAGGTTGCACTTCCGTTGAGCCTTTGAGCATTATAGGAGCTGGTACTATAAATCATTACTAATCCAAAGCATACCAGGAAAAGTATGAGAAACAATAAGCTGTAATCATAATAGCTGTGCATTTTTCTTTTATTCACTTCTCCTACGGTTCTGGCCATACCTACACTCCCAACCAAATGATGTTTTTATATTATCTTATTAAGAAAGCAGCTCTCTTACATACTCCTTAAACATTCTGCCACGCTGTTCGTAATTCTCGAACATACCCCAGCTGGCACAGGCAGGGGATAATAAAACCGAATCACCCGGCTCTGCCTTCTCCGCACTGATTCTAACTGCTTCCCTAAGATCGCTCACCATGATAATATCATAAAATCCATGGCGTTTTGCTGTCTCTGCAATCTGCTCCCTGGTCTGACCAAGGAGAATTAAAAGCTTTACCTTTGAATCAAAGGCTTTGATCCATTCATCAAAGGTACTCTGTTTATCATAGCCTCCACCAATCAAAATGGTCGGAGTGCGCATCGCTTGAATTGCTTTTATGGAAGCATCCGGATTCGTTCCCTTGGAGTCATTATAATAATTCACTCCGTTGATATTATCAACATATTCAATTCGATGTTCCACCGCCCGAAAGTTGATCAGTGCGCTATGAATATACTCCATGGGAACACCTACCGCTACAGCCATGGCAGTAGCAGCCATAATATTTTCATAATTATGCTTACCGAGTACCTTTAATTCATTTATATTTACAACAAATTCCTTCCTGTCCGGGGTAGCGTAATAAATGTCATCCCCCTCTAGGAACAGACCCTCCTCTAATTCATGGGCACTGCTGTAAAATACCACCTTCGTTCTTAATCTCTTCGCCATATCACGAAGAATCTCATCTTCATAATTCAGAACACATACCTCAGTCATCGTCTGGTTCTTCGCAATGTTTTCCTTCATTGCAATATAATTCTCCATGGTATGATGACGATTGAGATGATCCGGTGTAATGTTAAGGATAGCACTGACATCCGGCTTAAACTCCTGTATCGTTTCAAGCTGAAAGCTGGATAGCTCGATGACTGACACGGATTGCTCCGTAGTCAAAAGGGCTACATCGGTATAGGGCATCCCGATATTACCGACCACAAATACCTCATTGAAATAGGTTTTCATAATCTCTCCAACTAAGGTAGTTGTAGTTGTCTTACCGTTGGTCCCGGTAATACCTATGATTTTTCCTTTCGCAATGCGATATGCTAATTCTATTTCTCCCCATATGGGAATATTCCTATTTCGGATTTTTTCAGCGATTGGATGATCAATGGCGACACCCGGGCTGATTACCATAAGCGGTAGGTCATCAATGATTTCTTCGGAGAGCTCTCCGGTTACTAGAAGAAAATTCTTCTCCGTATTAATCTGATCTGCGAAATCCTTCACGGTCAAATCTATGTTAGAATCATACAGTATTACAAAGGCCTCCTGCTTTTGCAGTAATCGGGTCGCGGCAATCCCGCTTTTCCCGGCTCCGAACACTAAAACTCTTTTTCCCTGTAATTGCATATGTGCTCCATTCTGCCCAATTGGCCTCGAATTAATTGATTCCCATAAGTGCAATCAGACAAAGAATTGCTGTAACGATGGAGAATACTGCAACAACTCGTGTCTCTGACCAACCCATAAGCTCAAAGTGATGATGGATTGGAGCCATCTTAAAGATACGCTTTCCTCCGGTTAACTTAAAATAACTAACCTGAAGAATAACCGAAATAATCTCTACCAAATAGATAAAGGCTACCAAGACAATGAACAAGGGCATCTGTAGCATAAAGGCTGTTGCTGCAACAAAGCCGCCGAGAGCTAAGGAGCCCGTATCCCCCATAAAGACCTTTGCCGGATATACATTATATAGTAAAAATGCCATTAGGCTTCCTGCAACCGCCCCGGTAATCGGTGATATATCACTGCGAAGTCCAATCGCAACTACCGTAAAGAAGGTTGCGATTAAAACGGTTACACTCGATTCAAGTCCATCCAATCCATCCGTGAAGTTGGAGCCATTCACTGTACCAAGAACAACAAAGAGGAAGAATGGCACAAACAAAAAGGAAATATCAGCATATTTACCTTCACTAAAGGGAATGAGCATCGTCGTTCCAATATCCGTATAATTTAATATATAATATCCAAAGACCGCAGTAACCAGAATCTGTCCTACTAATTTCTGCCAGGCACGAAGCCCCATGGAACGTTTCATAACCACCTTAATATAATCATCCATAAAGCCAATGATACCGAAGCCGATGGTAACAAACAGAACCGGTATAATTTCAGCGTAATCCTTGATATAGATCAAGGAAGTAATCGAAATGCTTAGCACAATAACGATCCCACCCATGGTCGGGGTACCGGATTTTTTCTGATGGGATTGAGGTCCTTCCTCCCGAATATACTGTCCGAATTTTAATCTCTTCAAAAAGGGGATCAAAAGCGGGCAAAGAATCACGCAAACCACAAAGGAAATAATGACCGGTAATATTACTTTAAATTCAGAAAAATTCATTGTGTCCTCCATTCCAAATGGGAGCCTTTTCTATTTCTTCCCATCCGCCGTTATCGGCATAACTCATATGTAAACTTCATTTGTCATAACTTAGCTATTATACTTTATCAGCCTCAAAAAAACAATAATGAAGTAGTCTGAATAATAGAGAAATTTGTACTAGTTATTGTGGTTACTTTTATTTAAAATACAATATAAAGTCACTATCCTTATCAACCGTCTCGCCAACGAGGGGAAATTGTTCTCCTACGAACTCTCCGTCCCCAACGGAATAAAGCTCACCAAAATCATATATTTTCATCAGTTCCTTTACCTCTTTTTTTGTCTTACCGATGAAATCCGGCATCTGGAAGGAACCGATATTAAACTGCTTCCTCTCTGTTTCCGTATAATTTTCCTCAATCCCCAGATATGGAAGAATATTCGAGAAAACATCCGCGATCACCGGTGCTGCAATCGTACCACCATAATAGATACCTACCGGGTCTTCAATGAGTACCATAGCCATAACCTGCGGATTATTCGCAGGTGCAAACCCGATAAAGGAGGAAATGTATTTATTGCTGCTTCTTGGAAGCTTCTCTGAGGTAGCGGTCTTTCCTCCCACACGAAAACCAGGTAGATAGGCACGCTTTCCGGTACCATCTGAGACAACCGCCTCCAATAACTCCTTCATTGTCTGTGACGTTTCTGCAGATACGGCTCCATCAACACTTTCATACTCCAATTCTCGAACCCTGGTACCGTCCGCTGAGACAACCTTAACTCCAAGATGGGGTGTTACCAGTGTACCACCGTTTACAATGGCACTGGCTGCAACCATAAGCTGCAATGGTGTTATTTGAAAGGATTGACCAAAGGACATGGTAGCAAGCTCCACTGCCTTAATCACATCTTTTTTATGCATAATTGAGTTGGCTTCACCCGGTAAATCAATTCCGGTCTTCTTAAACAAGCCAAGCTTTTTAAAATAATCATACATCTTATCCACACCGACTCTGGCTCCTATTTCCATGAAAACCGGATTGCAGGAATTCTTGATGCCTTCCACAAAATTCTGGCTTCCATGTCCGCCTACCTTGTGGCATCGAATGATACGATCCTCCACCTTTTTATAACCCGGGCAGAAAAAAGTATCGGATAATTTGACAACATGCTCCTCCAAAGCTGCTGTTGCCGTAATAATCTTAAAGGTTGAACCAGGTTCATAGGTATCGCTAAGACATGCATTTCTCCACATCTTGTTGAGCAGATCATTCATTTTTTCATTACTTAAGGTCTGACCCTCATACTGGGATGAAATTTCCTCTATTAAGGTATAGGGATCGTTTAGATTAAATTCAGGTACATTGACCATTGCTAGTATTTCACCGTTTTGCGGGTTCATGACTATAAGCTTCACATTGGAAGCCTGCTTGGCTTCCATTACCTTTAATGCAGCCTGCTCCGCATATTGCTGGATATTCATATCCAGACTGATATACAGATCATTACCGGGCTGTGGTTCAATCCGGTCCTCAGCGGCATTCTCAATCTCCACACCATAAGCAGTCGTTAAGGTAAGTATCTCACCGTCCGTACCTTTTAGAAATTCATCATATTTTACTTCAAGACCGATAATACCTTGATTATCACTACCGGTAAAGCCGATTACCTTGGAAGCCAAGGAGTCATAGGGATAATAGCGCTTATAATCCTCATCCACCATAACACCATCCAGATCATATTCCCTGATTTTATCCGCAATCTCCTTCTCTACGTTCGACTTAATCTTCTCTCTGGAAGATATCTTCTCTACTCGTTTTGTCACCCACTCCCGGCTCAGACCAAGCTGCTCGGAGAGCACCTCGATTACCCGCTGTGGATCCTTAACCTGGGCATGGATGACGGAGATGGTGCATACCGGCTTGTTGGTTGCAATTTCACTTCCCTTGGCATCATATATACTACCACGCTCCGCTTTAATGGAACGCTCTCGCAAATGTAGATCCCTTGCTCTGGCAGCATAATCCTCGGATTTTAATATCATTAAATACCCTAAGCGTAAGAATAATGCCAGGGTCACCAATATGACAGCACTAACTACAATTAAGATGTTTCTCCTGTTATAGGTCCTACTTCTCGCCATTATCATCATAACCTTAATTCATCTATTGTTTCATTTTATTACAAACAAGTTATGATTATTCGATTTTCGTAACAGTTCAGCCATACAAA
>JAEYXC010000396.1 GCA_023428655.1 Bacillota bacterium
CGGCCCTCCAGATCAAGGATGGCATAGGGAAGATGAAGCTCCTTCAGCAGACGCTTCTGAACCTGTCCATAGTCCATGGCAAATCGAACCAGCTCAGCAGCTATTTTATGACGTTTTACCATATAGACCGTCAAAGCCATTGCAAAATATATGACCGTAAATGCGGTCATCACATAGCCAGCCAATCGATCAATCAGATAAATACTTAGATTCATGCACAGCAAAACCGAGGTTAATATAATCGGCCAAAGAAGATATGCTCTAAGTGCACCACCAAGTTTTATTCTACGATTCATGATAAAGACTCCTTTATCTATAAAATACGGTTATAGGATATACGAGATACGTATCCTATACAGTATAACATTAAAAGCTCCTATTTTAAAGTCAAATATTTGATTCGTGGGGTAAATGCCCTTCCACCGTCCGTCTCAAAAGGCAGACTTATTCCGGCTTGTAGCTGGTCTTAGCTATGGGATAGGTCTTTACGAACTTATCCGTCGTAAACGCGCTATCCCTCTTGTGTCCCTTAAAATCCTTCGTACTCTTTAAGAAATAGTCATAAACCAACATCGGCTTACCATCGGATCGGATGGGATCGTCCCAGGTCAAATCAATATTATACCATTTACCCTCTACCTTAACAATATTCCAAGCATGGGGCCCACCATTTCCGGTACCAGAGATAATTCTTGATTCCAGTCCAGCTTCGGTAAACATGCGATATGCCAGCATGCTATAGCCTTCACAAACAGCGGATTTATCCATAAGTGCATCATATGCGGATGCTTTTGTAAGCTTGGTATCATAGCTTACACGGTTGATAATATAGTCGTGAATCGCTTTCACCTTATCATAATCGGAGGCTTCCTCCAGCTCTAAGGCCTTTAGCACACTCTTGACTTTTTTATCGACTGCCTTCTCTTCCTTCTGCGTTGTTTTATATTTTGCTTTAATCCACAGTGTCGTATCGCGGCCTACCATCCTAGCCTCCGCACTCCAGGACTTGATTGAATATCTCAGGTAGTCACCATCCTTCGCATTCTTCTTACGATCGATGGAAAGTACCTCGTCAAATAATTCGTTCAAATTTAATTCATATTTGGGTAGGGTATACTTGATCGTGATCGTATTCTGGCGATTTAAAAGGGCAGTATATATCGTATCGATCAGTTCCTTCTCACTTTCAACCATAACCTCCGTCGCTGCCTGGGTTGATGTACTAATTCCCGAAGGAGCGCTTACCTCCAACGGAATCGTAAGCCATAACAATAGAATCAAAGTAACTGCAAATAATCTACGTTTCATATGCCACCTCCAATCAGCTGTACGCCTTTCTATATATAATATAACCCATAACCCTGCAACAATCAATAAAAGGAAAGGACTATCTTGGGATATGCATAAAAATGAGAACAACCGACCTCTTGATTAAAGGTAAATTGCCCTCATTCTTGTTTCATTTATTATACCAGAAATTCATATTCTGGATCTATTGTATCTAATTACGGATTAGATAATCAAAGGCACTTAAGGCTGCAGTAGCACCCGAGCCCATGGAGATCACGATCTGCTTGTAAGGACTATTGGTACAATCACCGGCCGCAAATACACCCGGAATATTTGTAGTTCCTTTGGCATCGACGATTATTTCACCGATACGATTTCGTTCTACGCTGTCTCCAAGCCATTCCGTATTGGAAATCAAACCAATCTGTACAAATACACCCTGAAGAGCGATATGATGCTCTTCTCCGGTTTCGCGATCCGTATACGAAATACCGTCCACCTTATCGACACCGGTAATTTCTTTGGTTTGTACATTCTTTATTACGGTAACATTGGGAAGACTATAAAGGCGCTTTTGAAGTACTGCATCCGCCTTCAACTCCGGCATAAATTCCAAAACGGTTACATGCTTTGCAATTCCGGCCAGATCAATCGCAGCCTCAATGCCTGAGTTGCCACCGCCAATTACTGCGATATCCTTATCTTTGAACAAGGGTCCATCACAATGCGGACAATAGGCTACTCCCTTGTTCTTAAATTCCTTTTCACCGGGTACGCCTACATTCCTCCAACGCGCACCGGTAGAGAGGATAACCGTCTTACTTTTTAGTACCGCTCCGTTATCGAGTTTTACCTCCAGCAGCTCTTTCTTCTCCAGGCCAACTGCCTGTCTGCCACTCATGATATCAACCTCATAGTGTCTGACATGCTCCTCTAAGGTAGCCGCCAGCTTGGGTCCCTCAATGTAATCAATACTGATCAGATTCTCAATTCCTAAGGTATCCTGCACCTGTCCGCCAAATCGCTCAGCAACAATACCGGTACGTATCCCTTTTCGTGAAGCATAGATTGCCGCACTGGCACCGGCAGGACCGCCTCCAACCACGAGAACCTCATAAGGCTCTTTGTCTTCCATAGAAGAGGGCTCCGATACAATACCAAGCTTTGTCAATATTTGCTCCACCGTTAATCGTCCACTTTCAAAGAATTCACCGTTAAGATAGACGGAGGGGAC
>JAEYXC010000417.1 GCA_023428655.1 Bacillota bacterium
CTCATTTGCTTTTTGAGGAAATAACCTTATAAAGTAAATATTATGCGGATGTGGCGGAATTGGCAGACGCGCCAGATTTAGGTTCTGGTTCGAGAGAGTGGGGGTTCAAGTCCCTTCATCCGCAGTATATTAAAGTCATGTATGAGGAATTGAACTCATACATGACTTTAATTTTTTTGTATGATATAATCGTAAAAACGAAGATTATTTATCTGATAAGAAGTGGGTATTTAGAAGAGGAGAAAACAAAATGAGTGATAGTTACATCATTAGATCAGCCACGATGGAAGATGAAGAAAATATTATGAAATTATCAAGATTTGTTGCTGATAACTACACACGTTCTTACCTTGGGGATCAAATTGTTGACTGGTATATAGATAGTGGCAATTGCGATGAAGATATAAGAAAAGGAATTAACAATACCACCCTGCTTTTGCTTGATGAGAAAATTATTGGAATTATGATTTGGCACGAAAATCAATTGCATGGTTTTATGATTGATATTTGTTATCACGGCACAGGTGCTGCACAATATTTTTGCAATCGAATAATTCCGGAAAAACTAAATTTGTATAATGAGCTGCATTTGGAATGCTTTGATAAAAATCACAGAGGAATTGCTTTTTACAAAAAAAACGGTTGGACTGAATATGGACAAATTGAAGATGAGATGATAAATGGACACAGAATCCTATTTAAACTGACAAAATGAGCAACACCTTGTGTGTTTTGAAATCCTTTTTAGACTGAGCTTTTAAAAAAACAAGAGTCAAGGACAGTGTCCTTGGCTCTTGTTTTTTTGTCTTTGATAATAGTAGTCTGATTTTTAATTCTAATAAATAATTACCGGTTATACATACTGCAAGACCTTCAGAAGATAGACCAGGATAAATATTGTAGCTATACTGAATATTGAGGTAAAGATGACCACTTGCCCCGCTAGTTCTCCATCCGCGTCCATTTCGATGGCCATGGTAAAGGAAGAGACAGCAGTTGGAGAAGCTGTAACACCGATTAAAGCAGCCAGGGCTTCACCACGAAAACCAAGGGTGATGGCAATGGTAAATACAACAAAAGGGAACAATATCAGTTTACCAAGTACAACGGTGAACAGGTATCTGAGATTGGCACTAATCCTGCGAAACTGAAAGGTGCCTCCAAGTACAATGAAAGCAAGTGGTGTTGCAATCTTCGACAGACCCGATAAAGGTGACAGGATTAATTCCGGAATTTGTATCCTCAGTGTTAATAAAATGAAAGCAGATGTAGATGCTATGATTAAAGGGTTTTTAACAATGTTTAGGAGCACCTTAAGGTAATTAACCTTACTAACGCGGTAATATTCCAATACTATGACGGCTAGGGCATTGAAAAGTGGAACGATGAATGCTGCCAATAAGGATACGATGCCAATACGATCCTCTCCAAAAATGGATGCTGATATCGGGATACCGAACAAAACCAGGTTGCCGCGGAAGATACCCTGAATTATGACACTGCATTTTCGTTTATCCTTCACAAAGAGAGGGAAAAGAAAATGCATAAGGAGGACACTTAACAGGATACACAATACGGATAATAACAAGAGAGCAACATTTTGTTTATTAAAGGCTTCACTGGGTTTTAGGGTATATATATTTAAAAACAAAAGCAAAGGCAGGAATACTCGGAAGACCAATTTGTTCATAACGGTCAATGAATGGTCGTCTACAAGTTTTCTTCGTCTTAAAATATACCCGATTGTCATTTGCAGCATTAATGGGAATACTACACTAAAAGCTATAATTATATTATTCAAATGCTTCAGTCCTTTATGTAATATTATTGTAAGCGATATTTATTAATTTTTATTTTATCATAGTGGATAATAGAAAGCTATAGAAAGCAGATGTAATAAGTGTTTCAATTTTAAATAGATCGGATTTTCAATGCTTTTAAAGATATATTAACATAATTTTAACACCATTATAGCTTTTCTTTATACCAAATTTACAACGTTAGTGTTAGAATATCAATGTTACGAATTTATTTACGTTTTTCAACCATACTTATTATTAAGAACATAGGAATTGAGGTTTTATTATGAATTTTCTAAAAAGAATGAATCCGGGACGTATTATAGCCTTAGGCTTTGCAACTGTAATACTTTTGGGGGCACTTATTTTGTATCTTCCTATCTCGCAGAGAGAAGGAGTGGATCTTTCATTCATGGATGCGTTATTTACTTCAACGAGTGCGGTATGTGTTACCGGTCTGATTGCAGTTGATACTTATGATACATACAGTGTATTCGGACAAATTGTTGTTGCGCTACTGATACAGGTTGGTGGTCTGGGCGTTACCTCCGTCGGTGTGGGATTTATGCTGCTGGCAAGAAGAAAGGTGGATTTTAAGGATCGTATCCTGGTGAAGGAGGCATTAAATCTTGACTCGATGAAAGGAATTGTTAAGCTGGTAAAATCGATTCTACTGATGACTTTGTGCTTTGAGGCTGTCGGTGCTATATTAAGCTTTATTGTATTTTCCCAGGACTATCCTCTCCCCAGAGCAATCGGCATCAGTTTATTTCACTCGGTGGCATCCTTTAACAATGCTGGCTTTGATAACCTGGGCGGCTTTAAGAACCTACTGGATTATCAGTCCAATGTATTATTGAATTTAACCACCTGTGGTTTGATTATTTTCGGTGGTTTGGGATTCGTAGTAATCAAGGAAATTCTTTATAAGCGTTCCTTTAAAAAGTTTAGTTTACAATCTAAGGTTGTAATTACTATGACAATTTTTCTGCTGGCCGTCGGTACCGTGCTACTAAAGCTGACAGAGGAGATCAGTTGGTTGGGTGCCTTTTTCTTCAGTACCTCAGCAAGAACAGCGGGTTTTTCCACATATCCCGTCGGTAATTTTACCACTGCAGGTTTATTTATAATCATCATCTTGATGTTCATCGGTGCATCACCCGGCTCAACGGGAGGTGGTATTAAGACAACGACAGCATTTACTTTGTTTAAGACAGCATATAGTGCTTCTACAAATACTCATTGTGGTGGATTTAAACGAAAATTGCCCAGTGATATTATTATGAAGGCCTTCTTATTAACATTTTATGCAGTACTATTGATATGCTTTAGTACCTTCTTATTGTGCGTACTGGAACCGAGCTATACCTTTGAACAGCTGTTATTCGAAGTGGTATCAAGCTTTGGTACCGTTGGTTTGTCCACAGGCATTACACCGGATTTAAACCCCATTAGTGAGTTTATTATTATAGTAACCATGTATATTGGTAGAGTAGGACCGCTCACCATCGCATCCTTATGGTCGGTTAAGCTGAAGAGCAGTGTGAGTTATTCCGAAGAAGCGATTACCATCGGCTAAATTTATTTAGAAATTTCAGGAGGAGATGTATGTTATATCATAAATCAGTAATCGAATTCGGTGTTATCGGGCTAGGTCGCTTTGGCTATGCGCTGACCAAGACCTTGTCTGCAGCAGGAAAAGAAATACTTGCGATTGATACCATTGAAAGCAGGGTGAAGCAGGTACGTAGTATTACAGAAAGTGCATTTGTTGTCGGTGCTCTGGACAAGGAAACCTTAGAGGATTCCGGTATTCAGAATTGTGCCACAGTGATTGTCTGCATTGGTGATAGTATTGATATCAGTGTTTTAACCACTCTGAACGTAATCAGTATGGGTGTACCACGAGTAATTGCAAGAGCAATGAGCTACGAGCAGGGGCTGATATTGGAGAAAATCGGTGCAGAGGTAATCTACCCTGAAAATGACATGGCAGTACGATTAGCCAAAAAGCTGATTAATTCCAGTATTATGGAAACCATTGAATTAAAAGGTGATATAGCAATCACAGAGCTAAGACTGACCGCTAAGGTTGCTAACCAGTCCGTTCAGCAGGCAAATATTCGAGGTAGGTTTAATTTGAATATAATAGCCTTGGAGCATAAAGGAGAAACAACGACGGATATTTCTCCGGATTATGTATTACATCAGGACGATAATATTGTAGTCATCGGTCAAAGGGATAATATCAGCAAGCTGGAAAACTTCCTAATGAAATTCTAGCTCCTGGGTAAGTTCGAGGTTCTTTATTCCTGTTCGACCAAAATATACTTCCTCCAAATATTAGGCAATGATGGTGAAAATAGCCGGAAATGATGTTGATTATCTCTTGATTTACCAGTAAATTCACAAATTACTTGGTAATAGCGGTGTATTTGTGATATACTAATCCCTGTACGAGATAGAGAAAACATTATTTTAAAAGGGCTGTATAAACAGCCGAATTATATGGAGGAATACTTAAAATGCCAGAAACTGACACTGAAAGTTTGATAGGACAGCTAATTGTACTCGTTATACTGACTGCAATTAATGCATTTTTCGCCTGCGCGGAGATGGCGA
>JAEYXC010000026.1 GCA_023428655.1 Bacillota bacterium
TTAATGCAGCTGCAAGAATGAATGGTTTAACCTACAGCAAATTGATGCATGGTTTAAAGGTAGCTAACGTTGAAATTAACAGAAAAATGCTTGCAGATATGGCAATCAATGATGCAGCAGGCTTCACTGCTTTAGCTGAGGTTGCGAAATCCAAGCTGGCATAAATCGATAGAAGATAATCATATTACAAAGAGTAAATGTAATTCGATATACATCCCATGGAGTGTACCGAACTGCAGTTACTCTTTTTTTATTTCCCTATAACATAGCCAAGGATAATCCTAAGCAAGGCACAGCTCCTGTTTATAAAGATTACATTAATATATTCTCTACAAAGTCTATATAATTATAAAGTGAAAGGTTAGATTTTAATATCTGTTTTGGATTATTTACTGTTTAGGACTCGCTAGCCTTGTGTGGTGATGTGATAAAAGGGGAAATGAGGTGGAGGTATGACGACGCAGGATCGGGAGAGAATTACAAGTGAAGATTATGCTGATCTTTTAATTAGTTATAGTGGTGACCAGAATATTCTAAATCAGTTTACCAATGCTACAATTAACATCATAAATTTTCTGAATGCAGTGGTTCATATTCCCATCTCCCAAATTACGGAGACCACCATTGTACAGAGGGGGTACTCGGTTTTGCCGTCCGTATTTGGATTGATTAGTGAGGCAAGCCTTGAGGCCTCCGGTATCATAAGATTGCGTAATGTACCTAACTTTAATCTTCGTGGCCAGGGAGTACTAATCGGAATCATTGATTCCGGTATTGATTACCTTAATCCGATTTTTCAAAATGCAGATGGTACCACAAGGATTGCGGCGATCTGGGATCAGACCGTATTCAGTGACAATTATCCCGAGGGAATCTTTTATGGAACGGAATATAGGAGGGAGCAGATTAATGCTGCGTTGCAGAGTGAGGATCCGCTAGCTCTGGTACCGACAACGGATGAAATCGGCCATGGGACTATGGTGGCTGGAATCGCAGCAGGGCGTGAGGTGCCTGAGAGTGGTTTTTACGGAGTTGCTCCTGATTCGGAGCTGGTGGTGGTTAAGCTAAAGCAGGCCAAACGTTACCTTCGCGAGTTTTTTATTATTCCGGAGGGGGTTCCCTGCTATCAGGAAAATGACATCATGTTTGCCCTTGATTATATTATGAGGGTTGCTATTCAATTAGGTCGCCCAATGGCGGTTTGTTTTGCCCTGGGAACCTCCCAAGGAGCCCATGATGGGCGAGGAACCTTGAGCAGCTATTTATCGCTCATGGCGGATAATACAGGGTTTGGTTTTCTTGTCGCAGCCGGTAATGAAGGGAATGCCCGAAGACATTTTTATGGAAGGATCGATCCCAGTACGGGGAGGGAAACCGTTGAGCTATTTATCGGAGAGAACGAGCCCGGTTTTTCCATGGAGATATGGGGGGATTCTCCCGGGGTTTATTCCGTCGATATCCAAACCCCATCCGGGGAGTATGTGCCTCAGATTATACCGCGACTGGACGAGAACAGGGATATTACCTTTATCTTTGAACAGACGGAGATCTCAGTGGACTATCAAATTATTGAATCACAGAGTGGAGATCAGCTGATTTTGATCCGTTTACGAAATCCAAGCTCGGGAATTTGGCGTTTTAATGTATATGGAAGAGGTGCCTTATCGACGGGCTTTCATGCATGGCTCCCCATGGATGGCTTTATCTCGGATAATACTTATTTTGTACGTTCTGATCCTTATACAACCATATTATCCCTTGGCAATGCGCTCGTACCAATCACAGTAACCGCATATAATATTGAGGACGACAGCCTTTATCTGAATGCCAGTCGCGGATACACCAGAACAGGGGTGGTTAAGCCGGAGATTGCAGCGCCCGGCGTGAATATATTGGCACCTACACCGGATCAAGGCTTTGCAGCGGTAACAGGCACAAGCGCCAGTGCGGCTCACGCAACCGGTGTTGCAGCAATGCTGTTAGAATGGGCCATTGTCCGTGGGAATCAACCCGGCCTTAATACCGTGGACATGAAAATATTTATGATTCGAGGTGCACGTCGTGAACTGGATATCCAGTATCCAAATCGTGATTGGGGATATGGAATATTGGATGTTTATAATATATTTGATATCCTTCGTACCGGGGAGCGATAAACAAGGAGATTGGTTACCGCTAACAATAGTAGGAGGGTTGATTGATTTCAGTTAATAGGATAAGGAGGTGGGAGATGGGATGAATGAGGAAGAGAGACAGCGAATTATTAGCAACGAGTATACTGATCTAATTGTAGAGTATAATCAGAATCCAAGTATTCTTGAGTTGTTTCCGGGTGGTACGGTACATATTATGAATGCTCGCTTTGCTATAGTATATGTCCCGGTATCACAGCTAACTGGACAGTTCTTTGGTCGGTTCGGATATTCCATGCTTCCCTCCGCTTATGGACTCAGTAGTGAAATCAGCTTGGAGGCCTCCGGAATCGTGAGGCTGCGGCGCATTCCGGTATTTAATCTAAGGGGATCGGGGGTCCTGGTAGGGATAATCGATACCGGAATTGATTATACGAATCCGGTATTTAAGCATACCGATGGAACGACGAAGATTGCAGCAATCTGGGATCAAACCATAGATAGCGATCGCTATCCGGTAAATATGGATTATGGAACAGAATATACCTCAGAGGAGATCAACCAGGCACTGAATGATCCGAACCCCCTCTCTATTGTACCGAGTGTGGATGAGATTGGTCATGGTACGATGTTAGCAGGTATTGCCGCAGGCTCGGAGATAGCCGAAAGTGATTTTAGCGGTGTTGTTCCTGATTCGGAGCTGATTATTGTGAAGCTTAAACAGATTAAGGAGGAGCTACGTAATTTCTACATTATACCGGAGGGAGTGCCGGCCTATCAAGAAAACGATATTATGTGGGCGGCACAATACATCCTTCAGGTCGCAAGAAGGATGCAACGTCCGGTCTCTATCTGCATAGGGCTAGGTTCCTCCCAGGGATCCCATGACGGAAGAGGGGCTTTAAGCTCATTACTCTCAACTATGGGTGATTTTCCAGGGGTTGTGATCAATATTGCAGCAGGCAATGAAGGGAATATGCGGCGTCACTTTTTCAGCAGGGTGGATGCACAGGTGGGATATAGTACGGTAGAACTGAATGTCGGAGAGAATGAGCCGGGCTTTACCATGGAATTGTGGGGAACTGCCCCCAACACCTATTCCCTTGATATTCTTTCTCCGGCAGGAGAGTATATCCCTAGAATTTCAGAGAGTCTTAGTGTAAGTCGTGAGATTAATTTTGTTTTTGAAAGAACAAGAATATTCATTGATTACCAGTTGATTGAAACACAATCGGGAGATCAGCTGATATTGATGCGTTTTCTGGCTCCCACACCGGGAATCTGGAGGTTTCAGGTATATACAAGAGGTGATCTGGAAGGGAGCTTTCATATCTGGCTACCGATGAACGGATTTATATCGGACAATACTTATTTTATTCAATCGGATCCTTATACAACAATTACTTCTCCCGGTAACGGTCTTGTACCGATTACCGTTACCGCCTATAATCCAATTAATAATAACCTGTATCAACGAGCAAGCAGGGGCTTTACCAGGATTAATGTGATTAAGCCCGAATTTGCAGCGCCCGGCGTCAATATCCAGGCGCCAAATCTAGAGCACGGATTTACCGAATTAACCGGTACCAGCGCTGCTGCAGCCCATACAACAGGTGTGTCAGCAATTCTGTTGGAATGGGGAATCGTTCGAAACAATTATCCGGGGATCGATTCCGTCGAAGTAAAAAAATTCCTGATTCGAGGTGCCACACGCAGCCCAACTCAGTTATATCCGAATCGGGACTGGGGTTATGGTATTCTGGACCTCTACAACGTCTTTGACCTTCTTAGGGCAGATACACAGAGATCATAGTGGCTGTAAAACAGTAATGAGGGTCTAGTCTGCTAATAATCCCAGTGCTGAATCAACCGGAAGTGAGATGCAGATACCTTGGCCGCTTGTGGAGATACCTGCTGCCTTATTAATGCTTTCCATGACCTGTTGTTTAATCTTATGTGAAACAATGATAAGGAGCACGTCCTTCTCAGGCTGGATGGTGATGCCAAGAAACTTAGCTGTTTCTTCGTTGGAGACCCCTCTTCCGTGAAGGAGTGTTCCGCCCTTTGCACCGGCAGCCCTGACAGCTTCAATAATCCGATCATAATATCCATGGTTGACGATTGTTAGAATTAGATCGTGCTCTACATGAGACATAGCTTTTTCCTCGCTTTCTTTCAGCAAATTTCCGTCGGAAATCTTACATAACTGATTGAATATATTATTGATACCATTGATGGGGATGGTAAATGCAATTCCTTTCCCCGGTGTATTCAAATGAAAATCAGATGCCAGCTTTTCAAAAAGCCTTGGTACCATATTCTCTGGGATAATACTTAAGAATATGGCTTTTTTGTGTTCCCCGAAGCCTAACATATTATAAAGCTCCGGTTTTGCAGCACCGTAGCCATGGGTGACAATATTGATGGGTATGTTATAGTGTCGATAACGTTCTTCCGCTATTTCGATATGGCTATAATCGATAATGGTTATTAGAAGAAACATATTACAATTCATCGGTTGGGCAATCATAAGCATCCTCCTGTAAGGTTATTGGGTTCTCCGACTCATTGCTTGAATTATACTCAATTATATAATCTTCTTCAATAGGGATCGCCTCTTCTTTCACAAGGTTTCGTGATTTAATTCGATATATAATACCAAGGCATTGAATGGTAATTAACGGGGTCATTGCAACCATAGCTACGATTCCGAAGGCATCAGTCTGTACATTTCCCCCGATGGCTGTAGTAGCACCCATAGCAAAGGGAAGTAAAAAGGTGGCTGTCATCGGACCGGAGGCAACTCCGCCGGAATCAAAGGCAATGGATGTAAATAAGGAAGGTGAAAAAAAGGTTAGAATTAAAGCAATTGCATAGCCGGGAAGGATCAGATACCAGATTGAGATTCCCGTTAGTACCCGAAGCATGGCTAAGCCAACGGAGAAGGCTACACCAATGGAGAGGCTGAGACCCATGGATTTTCCGGTTATATTGCCATCCGTTATATTCTCAACCTGTTCTTTGAGAACATGTACTGCCGGCTCCGCGGCTACAATGAAGTATCCAATAATCATTCCGAGAGGGATCAGTAGAAAATTAAAGGATTGCTCCACAAGTCGAATTCCCAGAAGATAACCCACAGGCATGAAGCCAACATTTACACCGGTTAGGAATAATACGAGTCCCAGGAAGGTATAGACAATACCGGCAGACTGTCTAAAAAAGCTGCGCTTTGTTATTCGTAGGACAAATACCTGGAACAGAATGAAAATAATAATAATAGGAAGCAGAGCAATCAGTACCTCCTTACCATATTCAGGAAGTGCGTGGGTAAAGGAGTAGAGGACTTCAGAAAAGCTATTTACCTCAGGAGTCGTGACGGAGGAATAATTACCCGAGGAGGATTTGAAAAAGGTACCGAGGATTAGGACAGTTATAATCGGTCCTACGGAACATAAAGCGACAAGACCGAAGCTGTCCTGTTCGGCTGTTTTATCACCACGTACGGAAGCAAGGCCAATACCGAGTGCCATAATGAAGGGAACGGTAATGGGGCCGGTAGTAACTCCCCCGGAATCGAAAGCAACCGCAAGAAAGTTCTTATGTGTAAAGATTGCTAGTATAAATACGATGGTATAGAGAAGGATCAATAAATGAGAGAACTTAATCTGAAATAAAATTCTTAAAAAAGAAACAACAAGGAATATCCCAACTCCGATGGCAACGGCTATAATCAACAGCATATCCGGAACGGCAGGTGTCTGCTTAGCCAAAACCTTTAGGTCCGGCTCTGCAATGGTAATAAATACTCCAATGGTAAAGGTGGATAGGATAATCAGAAAAAGCTTGCGAGAGCGGGTAAGATAAGAGCCAAGCTTCTCGCCCAGAACCATCATTGATATGTCAGCGCCAAGAGTAAATAGTGACATACCGAATATAAGAAGCAGGGAACCGGTAAGGAATAATACAATAATGTAGAGTGGTAGAAATGCAATCGTATAATTTAGAATTAATACGATTACCGTGATTGGAAGCACCGAAATTAAGGACTCCTTAAGTTTGGATAATAGTGGATTGTTCAAAAAATCACCTCGTAGCTTTCTATGTCGTGGACAGGAATCAGACGGAGTGTATTCCGATAAATAAATTTTACTAGATAAGGGAGTTCATTACAACTCTTTTCTGAAATTCATTATAATCCACAAAGTATGAATGTAAGATTTAGGAATGCTTTTTGGGAGGTTATAATGCTCATCCGGCGTATGCGCCCAAGAACAATGATAGAAGTGGTGATTATAGTTTCAACACCTTAGGGTATTCTTATTCTTCCGGTCGATTCTCAAAGGATCAGGTTAAGAAATGATTAAAAAAATTAAAGATTGAAGTTTTTTATTGAAGTTCCTCGTTATATGAAGTATGATGGTTGCGTAAACTTAACCAAATAAAGCCAAAATAGGAAACCTATTAAGGATAGTATAATTAACTGGGAGGATTTTATATGAGAAACAAATTATCAAATGCTTTATGGGGGTTATTTTTTATTCTGATCGGTGTAGGAATCGCCGGTAATGTAATGAATCTCTGGGATTTCCATCTGTTTTTTGACGGATGGTGGACACTATTAATTATTGTACCTTGCTTCATCAGTATGCTTCAGACCGGATTCTCTACCGGTTCAACCGTTGGATTTATTATCGGTGTATTATTGCTAATGAACTACCAGGTCGATTTTAGATTTAATGTATGGCAGCTGATTTTACCCATTATTCTTATATTCATCGGGATACGTATCATGTTCCAGGGAGCTTTTCGAAAGAAATTAAATAACGAGCATAATTTTCATAGCAGTGGAACCACCGGCATGAACGGCGGCGGTGCGAGTGGTACCAATAATAGCAATGCAAACAAAGGGGAGTACAGTGCAATATTCTCCAGTAATCACATTCATATTACCGAGCCCTTCTATGG
>JAEYXC010000050.1 GCA_023428655.1 Bacillota bacterium
TGGCAAGACTATCTGCCCTTATGAACCTTCCTTTAACCTATGTACTGACACATGATAGTATCGGTGTTGGTGAGGACGGACCGACTCATGAGCCGATTGAGCAGTTAGCAATGCTTCGTGCAATGCCGAACTTCACCGTATTCCGTCCTGCGGATGCGACAGAATGTATTGCAGCTTGGTATTATGCAGTTACTTCTACTTCAACACCTACTGCTTTGGTATTAACCCGTCAGAATCTTCCTCAGTATAGCGGATCCTCGAAAGAGGCTTTAAAGGGTGGTTATATCATCTCGGATTCTAAAAAAACAGTGCCGGACGCAATTATTATGGCAAGCGGTTCAGAGGTTGAGCTTGGTATTAATGCACAAGCAGAGCTTAGCAAGGAAGGTATCGATGTCAGAGTGGTTAGTATTCCTTCCATGGATCTGTTTGAAGCTCAGTCAGCTGAGTATAAAGAAAGCATTCTGCCGAAGAACGTTAGAGCAAGAGTGGCAGTAGAAGCTGCAATCGACTTTGGTTGGGGCAAGTATGTCGGCCTTGACGGTACAACAGTAACTATGAAGGGCTTCGGTGCATCTGCTCCTGCAGCAACACTCTTTAAGAAATTCGGCTTTACTACAGAGAATGTAGTTAAAGCAGTGAAAAGTGTTCTATAATTATGATCTTTAAATAATTAATATAGTAATATAAGAAGGAGGGACCAAGTCCCTCCTTCTTGCTATGTATATGTAGTGGTTGTATTAGAGAGAGATTAATAGGGATAAATGGGTTATTGAATGGTTTTGAACCGGTATTCTAATGGAAATTTAATTTAGATGTATTGAAAAAAATGCCTGTAACCGATACAATGATAGAAGATGTTGGTAATACATGCATGTTAGGAGGGTCATTCGGTGGCTAGGATATTAATAGTAGAAGATGAGATTAAAATTGGTAGATTTCTTGAGCTGGAATTAAAGCATGAAGGGTATGAGGTGTTACTGGCTGCAGACGGAAGAACCGGTCTGGAGAAGGCGTTGAAGGAAAATGTAGATCTTGTTATCCTGGATATTATGCTTCCGGGCTTAAACGGTATTGAGGTATGCCGCAGAATCCGCCTTGAATCACAGGTTCCGATTATTATGCTTACAGCAAAGGATGATGTGACAGATAAGGTTGCAGGACTGGATACCGGCGCCGATGACTATATGACAAAGCCATTTGCAATTGAAGAGCTGTTAGCCAGAATCAGAGTAGCGTTGAATCGTAAGAAGCAATCCGTTGAGCCAAAGACAGATTTACTTCAGATTGGTGGTGTTACCCTAAATCTTTTGAGCCATAGTGCTTTTTACGGGGAAGAGGAGCTGGTATTAACAAAAAAGGAATACGAACTTCTGGAATATTTAATGCGTAATAAGAACATTGCGTTAACAAGGGAGCAGCTACTCAACAATGTTTGGGATTATGAATATTTTGGTGACACCAATGTGGTGGATGTGTATATTCGTTATCTCAGACAGAAGATTGATGAGAAGTATGGAATCCATTTAATCTCAACGGTTCGTGGTGTAGGCTACATTATAAAGACAGAATAGTTATTTTGACTAGAGGGAGGTAAGCGAGGTATATGCCTCGCTGAAACTTTAGATGAGTAAAATTTTATTGGAAGCAATACGGACCTTTCTACGCCGAACGGTCCTCCCTTTACGTAGAAAGCGGGAGGAGTGGTTAAGTAATTTTCGCTTGTCCATCGCATTTCGTATTTCAATGGCATATTTAAAGCTATTATTAACGCATGGTGTATTATTCATGTTTGGCTTCTTTCTTATCTTTATGCTGACAGAGAGGGATAAATATGCATCTATGTCAGAGGAGGTTATACAGAGAATCAGCACCTTTGGCATTGAGAAGCTTAGTAATCCATACGCAGACCAAGGCTTTACTATGAAGCTTACAAATACACAAACAAAAGAGTTAATCTACGATGACATCGCATACAAACCACGGGAAGAGAATAAATTCTTTTATGGCATACATATGGATCTAAGTAATGCAAAATATGCCATTGTTATTAATGACGATCGTAGCTTTACGATTGATGACATGGAATACGAGGGACGATTTCAGTATAACCTTACGGAAAGCTATGAAAGTTTTCAGGCGATTCTCTGGAAGCTGATCATACTCTATCTTGTAATCGTAGCATTGATTATCCGGAAAGGAAAAAATAGTGATATTATGCTCCTGGAGCCCATCCGAATCATGAGTGCAACAGCAAATCGCTTAACGGTGAATAATCTTCAAAGCGAGCGATTGAATCTGGAAGGGACAAAGAATGAGCTTAAGGATCTGGCGAATGTGTTCAATGCGATGCTGGATCGACTTGAGACCTCCTATGAGAGTCAGAAGCAATTCGTATCCGATGCCTCCCATGAGCTCCGTACACCTATCGCTGTTATCCAAGGGTATATCAATATGCTGAATCGCTGGGGGAGCTCCAATGAAGAGGTATTACAAGAATCCATTGAGGCAATTCAAAATGAGGCCAGATCCATGCAGGACCTGGTCGAGAAGCTTCTCTTCTTATCCCGACATGATAAGAAGACATTAAAATTAACGAAGAAGCGCTTTAATATGCGTCCCCTGGTTGAGGATATGGTAAAGGAGACAAAGCTTGTTGCTCAAAACCGTATTATCAAGCACCCCATAATGGAGGATGTAATCGTATACGGGGATAAGCAGGCCCTAAAACAAGCAATACGTATTTTTATCGATAATGCAGTAAAATACTCCAGAGACGGGGATGAAATAACGATTCTCTGTCAGAAGATTAATGACGACTGTGTAATAACCGTTTCAGATACTGGGATTGGTATGACGAAGAAGGATATCGATCATATCTTTAGTCGTTTCTACCGATCGGATCATGTAAGAAATCAAAACATTGGTGGTCATGGATTAGGTCTGTCTCTGGCAAAGCTGATTATTCTTGCACATACGGGAAAGATAAAAGTTCGCTCTCAGTTTAAGAAGGGGTCAAGTTTTATTATAACAATACCAAAGAGAAGATTCTGAGAATGTTAGCTTCTGAGAGATTTAAAATAAAAATACAACGATAGTCTATGATAAAACAAAGAAGGTTCACTACAGATAAGGCGATTCCAATATGTTATGGAATCGCCTTATCTCGTTTCCACACCCCTTAAGTAATCAGGTAATCCACCGATAGTGAAGGAACAGGCGGATGAAAATCATTAAATTCGGAGTAGGCTATTGTAATAGCTGCTTCTTTGACGAGGTTTTATGAATGACTTAATCAACTTAAGCTGTTATTTTGCATCCTACTAATAGTCAGATGCAACTTACCCTTACACCCATTGAAATCCTTATGAATTAGGAATACACTAATCACAACATAAGAACGATGATAAAAACATCCGCTGTTGCTAGAATAGCTTACGGAAATAAGAGGTAGAAAGGTGTGCATTTATGGAGGAGATAATTCAGGTTAAAAATCTTAAAAAGCATTATAAAGAGATTAAGGCGGTGGATGACATTAGCTTTCGAGTAAAGAGAGGGCAGTTATACGGCTTCCTGGGCATAAACGGTGCAGGGA
>JAEYXC010000091.1 GCA_023428655.1 Bacillota bacterium
AGAAGGAAGCAACCATAAATCCGTGATAGTCTTTATTCACACTCAAAATCGCATCCAGCTCCTCTATCCGGTCAATCGGATACACATAAAGGAGCAAATCATCCAAAGCAGTATAGGTACTAAGATACTTACCTTGATACAAATCATTAATGCCAAGAAAAGAGCCGGATCCCACTGTAAACCTAGCTCCTTTATTTTGTATCATAACTCGCCCTTTGATAATCATTCCGACGCTGAATACAGGCTCCCCCTGGGTATATATTATGCTACCCTTCGAAAATTGATTCACCGCTTTGGGATTCATCTTCCATTCCATATTTACACCGCCTAATCAATGACATTTTATAACAGCATACCACTATTATATACTAATTCTGCTGAATCAGAAAGAAAAATGTAAACAATAGGGATGATATAGTACAAAATACTTATGACATGAGAAACTCTGATTAATAGCAAAAAAAGAAAGCCTGATAAACAAGCTTTCTCTTATATATTTAATCCGTGCGTTCTGCTTTGAATGCTTACCATAAGCGTTACCCTTACAGTTAACTCGGTCCAGGCAGCCTTACGGCACACAAGAGTTTTTGCTTAGTGCTGCTTCATTCCTGACCTGACACGGTTCACAAATTCCTGTTGCGTAAGACCCAGACGTCAACATCACTTATAAGGGGCGGCCTTACAGTAAGTCACCCTAGGCAGAACATCACCCCTGCTGTAGCGGATTGCAGGTACAGGGCACCGCTATCTCCCCGGCTGCACGGAAATTTTATGACAAATTTATCTTCATCCAACCCGGATGCTATCCTTTGTTATATTCGAAATTAATAGAACAACCCATTAATTATGAATATATTAATTATGAATATAAAACCATCCATAAAAAAGCTGTATGCCAAGTATAAAACATACGGAAGGGATTGTCAACCCTCAAGCATTTCCTTTTTCCTCAAGCTTTTCCTTTCGATTTCTTATTCGCAGATCTTGAAAGAAATCCTGTAACACCTGGGTACATTCCTCCTTAAGGACCCCTGTTTCCAGCTCTACCTGGTGATTAAATTCCTTCATCTGGAGCAGATTGAGAATGGATCCTGCACAGCCAGCCTTCGGATTCATCGTACCAACAACAACCTTACTTATGCGAGCTTGTACAATCGCACCGGAACACATCTGACATGGCTCCAGAGTAACATACATTACACAGTCCTCCAACCGCCAATCCCCCATTACCTTGCTCGCTTTCTCTATTGCAATCAGCTCCGCATGAGCCAGCGTCGTTTTCTTGGTATTGCGCTTATTATAACCCCTACCAATGATTTTATCCCCATAAACGATAACACATCCGATTGGAACCTCGCCCAGCCGTATCGCCTTTTTTGCTTCCTTTAATGCTTCACGCATATATTTCTCATTCATGAATTCTATCGTTCCTTTGCATCTGGACTAGTTCCCTACTATTTGATATAGTAATTACATAGCTTTACTATTTTATCATAACACCTCGGAGGTGACAATATGCAGATCAAAGGCATGAATAAAACCACTCTGCTCGATTATCCAAGACATCTTGCTGCAACAATCTTTCTCGGCGGCTGCAATATGAGATGTCCCTTTTGTCATAATGCTTCCCTAGTAACCGGAGCTGCCGCAGCACCAACTATTTCAGAGCAGGAGGTGTTATCCTATCTCTCTAAGAGAAAGGGTATTCTGGAGGGTGTCTGTATCACCGGTGGAGAACCCACTCTATATCCTGACCTTACAGAGTTTATTCTAAAAATCAAAGAGCTTGGCCTGAAGGTCAAATTAGATACCAATGGTACCAATCCGAAATTATTGAAGACACTCGTTACAGCCAAGCTGGTCGATTATGTAGCTATGGATATTAAGAATTCCCGGGAGAAATACGCTCTCACAGCCGGACTAAGCCAATTTGACCTTACACCAATTATGGAAAGTGCAGACTTTCTGATGACCTCAGCTGTGGATTACGAGTTTCGTACCACTATCGTAAAGGAATATCATACTGCTGACGATCTATTATCCATCGGCCACTGGCTAACCGGCGCAAAGGCATATTTTTTACAATCCTTTCAGGATTCCGGAGATATTCTTTCTTCAGGCTTACATAGTCCCACGCGAGAAACACTCTCGGAATATTTGCAGCTGCTTACTCCTCTCATACCATCCGTAGCAATACGCGGAGTTGATTAAAGAAAGCGAGGCATTGCTATGTCAAAATCCTATGAGACAAAACGTCTACTGTTAAAAACACTAAATAAGGATTCTGCTCCTTATGTTTTGTCCTTTTATGAAGAGAATAAGGAGCTGTTCGAGCCTTGGGAGCCTGCAAGAAGTCATAACTTTTATACTCTGGCGTATATGAAAGCCTTTCTTACTGCAGAGCAGCATCAAATCTCAGAAGGACGATTAATCAGGTATTGGGTCTTTCTCAAGGAACATCCCGAGGAGCTGATTGGAACCGTCTGTTTACAAAATATCTTAAAGGACCCCTATCAGAGTGGCTGCCTTGGATACAAATTCAGTCAGAAGCATCTGCACCAAGGCTATGCTACAGAGAGTATTCAGCGGTGTATTGAGCTAGCCTTCGGTGAATACCATATCCATCGCATTGATGCCTATATTATGCCTAAAAATACAGCCTCTATAAAGCTAATCAACCGCCTTTCCTTCCAGTATGAAGGCACCTGCCGATCTTTTGCAAAAATTAATGGAAGCTGGCATGACCACATGCATTATTCCTTGATAACCCCTCTTTAGATCCCTCAGAAGCAGACCGAGGTATACCAATAACCAAAGTCTCCTTGGCGAAGCTCTCTTTTCCGTATCGGTTTGAAGCCATCAAAGCCAAACATTTTTGCCATGAATTTCTCTCGGTTATGATAAATTCCCGGTACCCCGAGAATATATCGGCAGCCGGAGCGGTCCTTCATCTTCGCAAAAATCAAATGATGGTAGCAATAATAGCCATGCACCAAAAAACTGTTATTACTTAAGGCCCACAGCTCCTTCGGCAACAAGCCGATGTCTTTGGGCTCTATTTTAGCACAGAGTAATATCTCATTATCCTCAAAGGGATATATTCTTGGATGTTTCTCAAAAATCATTGTAGCCACCTCGGGATCACCCTTCTCCTGCCGTTCCTCCGACATAGTAGCATTATCCCCTCCCTTATCCTCTGTACTATCCGCATTCCCCTTCGTCCCCTTCTCACCCTCTTCTTCCGTACTACCTTCTATATCAGCAGGAAATACTATCTCCGTATCAGAAGCCTCCTGCATTATTGGCGGGTCCACAGTGATCTCCTCAGCTTCTACTTCAAGAACAGCTGCTGTGGATATCTCCGACCTTTCTATGGCTGCTGCTTCCATCGGGTTGTTCTCCTTTCTCTCTTCCTCATCCGTAATACCGGGCTCTTCCTTTTTGGCCTGCAAATTTGACACCCTCCGAAGCTCCGGCTTCATCCAGCTCCTTGACTCTCTTTCCACAAGATAAGAATCCTTCTGCTGCATTTGTTCAATTGTCTTAAGACCTCTTGGGAGTTTATATTTTGGAATAGACAGCTCCTCCTCCAGTGTTAGCTTTGGCTCCCTCTTCGCCTTCGGCTTCAGTGCTTCCAGGACCTCGCTTGCCAGAATCGGCTTATCATCCCATTCCGTTGCAAAGAATACATTGTCATTCAGGAACAGCAGTAAGCCTCCCATATCTGCCAGTGAATACCCGGATTTCATCATATTGCCTTCCTCCGTTACCAGCTTGCTATCCATAACCTGGTTCCTGAGTACGGTATCTCCGAGATAGATCAATTCCAAATCCGTGTGCTTTCTTTGGAGTAGATAGGTGGGAAAGATGCTATCGAGTTGACCGAGCAGCTGCATATGCAGGGTAATTTTACATTGTCCGTCCTTTGCTTCCACCCGGGCAAAACCCACATTCTTTTTCTTCACTCCATTTTCATATTGGTACATGTAAGAAACCATTCTTTTATAATCAGCCAAACTCATTCCCTCTCTTTCCGGATTCCAATCGGCTTGTTTCATAATTCTATTCAATATATTCCTTCTCTGCTATCATTATTCCAATAAGGCGCCGGGAACGGACCATTGCAATCGTTGATAGGGTACAAAAATAAGGTCCATTAGCTTTCCATGCACCCTATGGCATTGAAAGTCAATGGACCTCAGTATAATCATATATCTTATCTTGGTACCGTTTCAATATGGGACCTACCCATACTCTACATGGGTTAGGTCATTTCGGTCACTATCTAATCTCCTTATGGAAGGCCTGTAAGGATTTCACTCCTATATGGCTGATCTTCACTGCCTGGATACCTGCAATTGTGGCTCTTGCTGCTGCCATGGTGGTTACGTAGCTTATCTTCCCTTTAATAGCAGCCTTTCGGATATAGCTGTCATCATAGGCACCCTTCTTGTCATCCGGGGTATTAACAATGATATCTATCTCCTTATTCGCAATGGCGTCTAAGATGTTCGGTCTTCCCTGCCCGAGCTTAAATATCTTCTTTGCCGGAATACCGTTTTGGATTATCATATGATAGCTTCCGCCCGTGGCAAGAATCTCAAAGCCAAGTTCCGCAAAGCCCCTCGCTACCTCAAGCAGCTCGGATTTATCCTGATCATTAACACTAATTAGTACGGTTCCGTTCTCCGGAAGCTTTGTCTTCGTCGCCTCCTGAGCTTTATAGAAGGCTTCTCCAAAGGTCTTGGCAAGACCGAGTACCTCACCGGTGGAGCGCATCTCCGGTCCCAACAGGGGATCTACCTCCGGGAACATATTGAAGGGGAACACCGCCTCCTTGACCCCATAATGAGTGAACTCACTCTCCTTTAGGTCCGCTACCAGTGAGGTCTTACCGGTCAATTGGCTTGTGATAATATCCGTTGCTATTTTAACCATATTGATATTACATACCTTCGATACCAACGGAACGGTACGGGATGCTCTCGGATTCGCCTCCAAAACATATACGACACCCTTTTCAATGGCATATTGCATATTCATAAGGCCACAAACCTTCATTTCCTTTGCTATCCTCATGGTGTAGTCCTTAATGGTCCTTATATTCTCTTCCCTGATATGGATGGATGGAATGACACAGGCAGAGTCTCCGGAATGAATTCCTGCAAGCTCGATATGCTCCATGATCGCAGGTACAAAGGCTTCCGCTCCGTCACTGATGGCATCCGCTTCACACTCTAGCGCATTATTTAAGAAGCGATCAATCAGAATTGGACGGTCCGGAGTCACACCAACCGCAGCCTTCATGTATTTGTCGAGGCTTTCCTTATCATGAACGATCTCCATTCCGCGTCCTCCAAGTACATAGGAGGGCCGAACCATAACCGGGTAACCGATTCGCTCAGCAATGGTCAAAGCCTCCTCCACGTTCACCGCCATGCCTGCCTCCGGCATGGGGATCTGTAATTGGTTCATCATCTCACGGAAACGATCCCTATCCTCTGCGAGGTCAATGGTCTCAGGTGTGGTTCCAAGGATGGTTACCCCATATTTCTTTAATTCTGCCGCCAGATTAAGAGGCGTCTGCCCACCAAATTGAGCAATTACACCAAGGGGCTTCTCCTTCTCATAGATACTTAATACATCCTCCAAGGTAAGGGGTTCAAAATATAACTTATCCGAGGTATCGTAGTCCGTAGAGACGGTTTCCGGATTACAATTCACAATGATGGTCTCGAAGCCCTGCTCCTTTAATGCAAATGCAGCATGAACACAGCAATAATCGAACTCAATTCCTTGACCGATACGATTGGGACCTCCGCCTAAAATCATTACCTTGGGCTTATCAGAGCAGGGTGATTTATCCTCCCTTAAATGATAGGTAGAGTAATAGTAAGCGGCGTCCTTCGTTCCACTTACGTGGATTCCTTCCCAAGCCTCCTTAATTCCCATAGCATATCTAGCTTCGCGGATTTTGGCCTCATCCATTGACAGGAGCTTGCTAAGATATTGATCCGAGAAGCCGTTTTGCTTTGCACTCCTTAATACTGCGAAGGGTGGAATATCACTATGATAAGCCTTTAAAGCCTCCTCCTCCAATAACAGCTCCTCCATCTGTTCGATAAAGTAATGCTTAATCTTCGTTAGGGCATGTAGCTCTTCTACAGTAGCACCCTTTCGAAGGGCCTCATACATAATAAATTGTCTCTCGCTGTTGGGAACATGAAGCATATCTAAAAGTTCTTGCTTGGACCTGGAGGCAAAATCCTTTGCATTCCCCAGTCCATAGCGCCCTGTCTCCAGGCTTCGAATTGCCTTTTGAAATGCTTCCTTATAGGTCTTACCAATACTCATTACCTCTCCTACGGCTTTCATCTGTGTTCCCAGCTTATCCTCGGAGCCCTTGAATTTCTCGAATGCCCAGCGGGCAAATTTAATAACAACATAATCACCACCCGGAACATATTGATCAAGAGTACCATATTTACCGCAGGGGATGTCACACAGATCCAGGCCACAGGCCAGCATTGCGGATACCAATGCAATCGGAAAGCCCGTTGCCTTTGAAGCAAGTGCAGAGGAACGGGAGGTTCTTGGGTTAATCTCAATGACCACAATTCTTCCGCTTATGGGATCATGAGCAAATTGTACGTTGGTTCCACCGATCACCTGAATAGCATCTACGATCTTATACGCCTGTCTCTGTAGCTCCTTTTGCACTTCTTCGGAGATGGTAAGCATCGGTGCCGAACAGAAGGAGTCGCCGGTATGAACTCCCATCGGATCAATATTTTCAATAAAGCAGACCGTTATCATCTTACCCGTTGCATCACGAACCACCTCAAGCTCCAGCTCTTCCCAACCGAGGATCGATTCCTCCACCAGCACCTGACCGACCAGGCTGGCCTTAAGGCCCCTTGCTACAACCGTCTTTAATTCCTCCACATTATATACCAGACCACCGCCGGCTCCACCCATGGTATAAGCAGGACGAATTACCACGGGATATCCCAGATTATCTGCGATGGCACAGGCCTCCTCTATGGTATAGGCAACCTCGCTCTTCGCCATTTCTATCCCAAGTGCATCCATAGTTTTCTTAAACTCTATCCGGTCCTCTCCCCGTTCAATCGCATCTACCTGAACGCCGATTACCTTTACATTATATTTCTCCAACACTCCCGCATTGGCTAATTCTGCACAAAGATTTAGACCGGATTGTCCGCCCAGATTCGGGAGCAGCCCATCAGGTCTTTCCTTTTCGATAATTTGTGTCAACCGTTCCACATTCAGTGGTTCAATATAGGTTACATCTGCCGTCCCCGGATCCGTCATAATTGTTGCAGGATTGGAATTCACCAATACAATCTCATACCCCATCTTCTTCAACGCCTTACAAGCCTGTGTTCCGGAATAATCGAGTTCACAAGCCTGACCGATGATAATCGGCCCCGATCCGATAATCAATACCTTGTGGATATCATCTCTTTTCTTCATGCCAATGCTCCTCTCTTCTTAATGAAAGGAGATTTTATTCTCCCTTCATAATGCTTACCAAACAGAAACCATAGACAATGTCGGCTTCTCTTCCTATAAAACAAGATGCTCTAGTATGCCAATAAAAACTTCATTGGTTGCATCACCTTCACATCTACGGGAGAATTTAAACGCCATTGTTTAATCTTTATAAAGTTAATACCGTAACTCCGTTAAAAATAGGCAAAAAAAATTTACATTTTTCTTTAAAAGCCTCCTATCATTTGCTGCAGTTTCGTTGTTATATATCATAGATTATAACTAATAATTATTCAACCAGATGACTTATTAAATTTTGAAAACTCATTTATAAGTTATCCTTATGCAACATTATCTATTGTAATAACCTGATACCATTATATCATGCGACTTATATTTATGCAATATAATTACTATTTATAAATTATTATTTTGGTTTAAGGCTCAAAAAAGCCTGGAATATTGGAATATTCCAGGCTTTCCTATATTGAAAAAAATTACAATTTACTTATTAACCATTGAGCATGAATGCTGTAATATCCTTCCCGGACACTTTATTTCCTTATTGATAATTGATTCGCTAATGCCGCAAACTGCTCCAGTGTCAATGCTTCCCCGCGTATATTCTCCGATAATCCGAGGGACAGTAATGCTTGTCCGATTTCCTCCTTGGAAAAGGAAAGCTCCGGTGAATTATTCAGACCATTCATCAGGGTTTTTCTTCTTTGATTGAAGGAGGCACGTATCATCCGAAATAGCAGCTTCTCATCCCTTACCTCGATTGGAGCTTCCTTATGTAAGGTTAGATTAATGACTGCAGATCCGACATTAGGGCGCGGCATAAAGCAATTCGGCGGAACATTAGCAGCGATATACGGCTTCGCATAATATTGCACTGCCAAGGACAGTGCCCCATAATCTTTACTTCCCGGTGCTGCCTGCATCCGATCGGCAACCTCCTTCTGCACCATAACCGTAATATTATCTAAGGGGAGCTTGCGTTCAAAGAGGTCCATAATAATCGGTGTTGTAATATAGTAAGGAAGATTGGCAACCACTTTAATCGGTTGATTATTGTTTCTCTCCTTCACCAGTGCATTTAGATCCAGCTTCAGAATATCACTGTTAATCACGGTGACATTATCGTACTCGGATAGGGTATCTTCCAAGATCGGAAGCAGCATCTTATCAATCTCAACCGCTACAACCTCCCTGGCATTTTCGCAAAGATACTGTGTCAGGGTTCCTATTCCCGGACCGATTTCCAGTACAAAGTCCTCCTTTGTAACCCCGGCTGCAAGAACAATTTTGTCCAATACATGCGTATCGATCAAAAAGTTCTGCCCGAACTTCTTCTGGAAGACAAACTTATATTTATTTAATATTTCTATTGTGTTCTTGGGATTTCCCAACTGCGCCATATCGCTCTCCATTCTTATTGCTGTATCA
>JAEYXC010000233.1 GCA_023428655.1 Bacillota bacterium
ATGATCCTTTCATCTCAGTAGACAGTGCCTGGAATCTATCCAGAGATGTTGTTCACGTGAAATCCAGAGATGATATCTATAGAGAATGTGATTACATAACGGTTCATGCTCCATTGATTGAGGATTCGGATCCCAATGTCAATACGAAGGAAATGATTAATGCCGAGACCATAAGCAAGATGAAGGACGGCGTGGTAATTCTGAATCTTGCGAGAGACCTTTTGGTTAATGATGTGGATATTGAGGTGGCATTAAAATCCGGTAAGGTTTCAAGATATGTGACTGATTTCCCCAACGAAAGAACAGCTAGGATGGAGGGGGTTATTGCTATTCCTCATCTGGGCGCTTCAACGGAGGAATCCGAGGACAACTGCGCAGTGATGGCTGTAAAGCAGCTGATGGATTATATGGAGAATGGTAATATCAAAAACTCGGTTAATTATCCAAACTGCGATGCCGGTGTCTGTTTAACCGCCGGACGAATCGCCATTTGCCATCGTAACATTCCGAACATGCTATCACAGTTCACCGGTGCTTTCTCTGCTATGAATGTTAATATTTCGGACATGGTAAATAAGAGCCGCGGCGATTATGCATATACGGTATTGGATGTGGAGGCGGCTGATAATACCGAGGTTGCAGCGAAGCTTACGAAGATCGACGGAGTGCTGAAGGTTAGAGTTATTAAATAAGAAAATCAATTGTTCTTAGTAGGGGCATAAGTGATCTGTGAAAGTGAAGGCAGGTTACTTATGTCCCCCTTATCATAAAAACGTAATCTGGAGATAGGAGATTTTTGTCATGGCATATGTAAAGCCCTTTCTATGTATTAGACCGAAGGAAGAGGTTGCCTCCCGTGTGGCTGCCTTGCCCTATGATGTATATAATCGCCGGGAAGCAAAGCAGGAGGTTCTTCGGGAGCCAATGTCCTTTCTGAAGGTGGATCGCCCGGAGACCAACTTCTCAGAGGAGGTGGATACCTATGACCCTATTGTATATGCGAAGGCGAAGGAGCTTCTTGGAACGATGCAAAAGGAGGGGATTCTTATGGTGGAGGAGAACCCCTGCTATTATGTGTATGAGCTGATTATGGAGGGCAGGTCCCAGACAGGTCTGGTTGCCTGTGCTTCCATTGATGACTACTTAAATAATGTGATTAAAAAGCATGAGAATACCAGAGAAGAGAAGGAGCAGGATCGTATTCGGCATGTGGATATCAGTGATATGCAAACAGGTCCAATCTTTCTGGCATATCGCTCCCACAAGATAATTAATGATGCGGTAGCAGCTACCAAAGCGGAAACCCCCATTTACCGCTTCACTTCCATGGATGGGGTTAGCCACAATGTATGGAAGTTAGATCAGCCGGATCGAATGAAAGCTGTTTATGAGGCCTTTTGCGAGGTGGGCAGCATCTATATTGCGGACGGTCACCATCGTGCTGCTTCAGCGGTAAAGGTAGGTCTAAAGAGAAGATCTGATAATCCCGGTTATTCCGGTGAGGAGGAATTCAATTATTTTCTTTCCGTTCTATTCCCACAGGATCAGCTGATGATCATGCCCTACAATCGAACGGTTAAGGATTTGAACGGTTTATCAAAGCAAGAATTTTTGTCTTTAATAGAGAAGAATTTTCTACTGGATTATCTTGGTAATACTCCCTATGCTCCGGTGCAAAAGGCTACCTTTGGAATGTATCTGGAGGATGGATGGTATTCTCTTACCGCGAAGAATTCCTTAAAGGCAATTACGGATCCTGTGGAAGCACTGGATGTAAGTATCCTTCAGGATTATCTCCTCGGTCCAATTCTTGATATTAAGGATCCGAGAACCGACCATCGTATTGATTTTATCGGAGGAATACGTGGCTTGCAGGAACTGGAGCGACGTGTTACTACGGATATGACAGTTGCATTTTCTATGTACCCTACTTCTATTCAGGAATTATTTGCAGTATCGGATGCAGGAAAACTGATGCCTCCCAAATCCACTTGGTTTGAGCCAAAACTTAGAAGTGGATTATTCTTACATAAATTATCATAGTAAGTAAAATACAGCCGGCATTGTCAGCCGGCTGTATTTTTATATCTATAAATCCTAGTGTTTCAACGGATATATAGAAAAAATCTTAATCTAATATGTCACAATTTATTTGGCATATACTTGAAAATATGGTATAATTAATGAGGTACTCTGTGATGAAGTAGTCCAATCTTGGAAAAATAATGGGAGTACATTTTATTTAATAAGAAGGAGGATATAATTATGGCAAATCTACGTGGAACAAAAACATTGGAAAATCTGATGAAGTCCTTTGCGGGAGAGTCACAGGCAAGAATGAGATACACCTATTTCGCATCGGTAGCCGGTAAGGAAGGTTATAAGCAGATTCAGAATATTTTCCTTGAGACAGCAGAGAATGAGAAGGAGCATGCGAAGGTGTTTATGAAGCTGGCTCTGGATCATCTTGATGGTGAGAATCCTGCCCCGGTTGAAATTAATGCAACCTATCCTTTTGCTTATGGTGATACGATTGCTAATTTAAAGTCAGCAGCTGACGGCGAGCATGAAGAAGCAGAACTGGATTATCCTGCATTTGCACAAACAGCAAAGGAAGAGGGCTTCCCTGATATTGCAGCACGTTATCTTCTGATTGCAAAGGTTGAAAGACATCATGAGGAAAGATATCGTAAGCTTCTTGAGAACATTGAGAACGGAACTGTGTTCAAGAAGGATGGAAAGGTATTCTGGAAGTGTATCAATTGCGGTCATATTCATGAAGGAGATGAGGCTCCGAAGTTATGTCCTACTTGCCAGCATCCAAGAGACTATTTCCAGCTGTTGGATGATTGTTTTTAGGTTTTTGATTAAGGAACATCGATATAATCTTGGTTAAGAGAATTTTACATAATTATTGTTGATAAGAGGGTGTTTATAACACCCTCTTATCGCATATATATAAATATATAATGAATGATTTTATAATTATTTCACTTCCTTAATGAGGCCAAGTGTGCTAAAATATATGACAAATGAGTTTTTGGGGAACGAGTTCATCGAAGATGAAGGAGTCGTCAAAAGAGGGAAAGGTACAGGTGTTAGTAATGAGTAATTTTTTCAACATGGATAATCCGTTCTTTACTACGCTCGGAAAGATATGTGACTTGCTTTTTATCAGCGTAGTATGGATGCTGCTCTGCATACCGGTCATTACCATTGGACCGGCGAATACAGCATTGTATTATGCAACAGTGAAGGTAATCCGACGAGAACGTGGATATTTATTCCGAGAATTCTTTCGGTCCTTTAAATTGAATTTTAAAAGAGGGGCTATTCTTGGTGTAATTTTGACCATAATGTTTATCGTATTAGGCTTTGACATAATATGGGCATATTCCAATTTGGGCAATTCAGGTAGCTTTGGTTCTATTTTATTTGGAATCTTTATTGCAATTACCTTCATACTAGTATGCTTCTCTACTTATGTTTTTCCTATTCTGTCCCGCTTTGATATGACAGTGAAGCAATTGGTAAAGGCCGCAGCATATATGTCCATGAGGCATTTGCCCTTTACGTTGGCAATGGTAATCGTAACGGCAGCCGGTGTTGTCGGCACACTATTTATCCCTTTACTAATTTTTATTGCTCCGTCATTAGTTATGTTGATTAATTCTTTCCTTATGGAACGAATACTGAAGAAATATATGCCAAAATCAGAAGAGACATCAGAAGAAGAACATACCGGTAAGGATGAGTGGTATTTAGAATAGTTATTCATTTCGTATACTCAACTGAATATTTTGGGGATCTTTCAGTCATTTTTTATAAAAATCATTTTTTTCACAAAAAATACTTTTCAATTTCGTGAAAACATGATATATACTATATATATAATTTTTTGTATGGAGCGAAGGTGTTCTCGAATTTTTTTGAGGACACCTTTTTTAAATCATAGGATAATCCATCCTTTGGTTTAAAGCCTTCCCGGTGGAACGGATACTCAGATGGAGGTTATAGCCTCTTAGTATATCCTATCACAAGGAAGCATGTGCTAAGGCACATTCTTTATTCGAATCATGAGAGGAGTAATGGTATGTCGGAAAAATTAACAGAGCTTTTTGGAACGGATGTCTTTAATGATGCGACTATGATTGAGCGTTTGCCAAAGAAAACATATGCGGCGCTAAAGAAAACAATCGAGAATGGGGAGGATTTAGATCCTAATGTTGCAGAGGTAGTAGCAAATGCGATGAAGGATTGGGCCATTGAGAGGGGAGCAACCCATTATACACATTGGTTTCAGCCTTTGACCGGAATTACAGCAGAAAAACATGATTCCTTTATCAGTCCTACTGCAGATGGCAAGATTATTATGGAATTCTCAGGTAAGGAGCTTATCAAGGG
>JAEYXC010000145.1 GCA_023428655.1 Bacillota bacterium
TAAAGAATACGAATCATCCGGAGGATTTAGGCACGATGATTGTCGCACAGACCGTTGACAGCAGTCCGTACACCGTTACCGGTATTGCCGGTAAAAGAGGCTTCTCTGTTATAAATATTGAAAAGGACATGATGAATTCTGAGGTTGGCTTTGGTAGAAATGTTCTACGTTCCTTAGAAAAAAATGATCTATGCTTTGAGCATATCCCCTCGGGTATTGATACCTTAAGTGTAATTGTAAGTACGGAATCCTTCCGTGGCAAGGAGAAGGCCGTACTGGATGAAATTACTGTAAGAACTCATCCGGATAATATTGAAATTGAGAATAATCTTGCTTTGGTCGCAGTTGTTGGACGAGGTATGAGAAAGGCAAGAGGAACCGCGGCTAGGATATTTACTGCATTGGCTCAAGCCAAGATCAATGTAAAGATGATCGATCAGGGATCCTCCGAGTTAAACATAATCATCGGTGTTGCAGAGGAGGATTTTGAGGAAGCGACAAGGGCCATCTATAATACCTTTGTTCCGGAATAAAATCAGAAACCAAAACAAAATAGTAAGTCAGGTAAGGTAAGGATAACAGGTCCCCATAAGGAAGGTTAGCCTTACCTTTTTATTCACGACAAGAGAAAGTTCTAAAGAGTGCCTACAATTGTTGATGACAATAATGCACTTTAGGTGGGAGCTTTCCAATATTCATCCTTCCTATTCATACATTGCAGATGTTGATAGTCTATGTGATAATTACATTATCGGGATGAGAAGGGATTGGATGGCAGGATTGTGATTTGGCTATACTACGTGGAAGGAGCTATCATGATATGGCCTATTAGCTTGCACTGCTCAGAAAGCAGTGAGAGAGGAGATTCCAATGAACAGAATTTGTTTTTTTGATACGAAGCCCTATGATAAGATCTATTTTGATCAATGGAAGGAGCAATTTGAGATAGAGATTGAATACTTTGAACCAAAGCTGGGGCCACGAACCGCTTATATGGCCAAAGGGTTTGAAGCCGTGGTCGCCTTCGTGAATGATACCATTAATGAAGAGACCATCAACATTCTATATGATAATGGAGTAAAGCTAATCGCAATGCGCTGCGCCGGCTATAACAATGTGGATTTTAAGGCAGCGTATCAGAAGCTCCATGTGGTGCGGGTTCCTGCTTATTCACCCTATGCGGTGGCAGAGCATGCCATTGCTCTGCTTCTTACGCTTAACCGTAAGATTCATCGAGCTTATATCAGAACCAGGGATTTTAATTTTAGCCTGAATGGTCTGACCGGCTTTGATCTTCATGGAAAGACCATGGGTGTAATCGGTACCGGTAAGATTGGACGGATCTTCGTAGACATATGCAAGGGATTTGGCATGAAGGTAATCGCTTATGATCCCTACCCGATTCCAAATTCCGATATTCAATATGTCAGCATGGACGAGTTATGTAGAGGCTCGGATATCATCTCACTCCATTGTCCGTTGACGAAGGATACCTTTCATCTCATCAATAAGGAGAGGCTTCAAATGATGAAAAAGGGTGCATATCTCGTAAACACCTCGCGTGGGGCGTTAATTAACACAGAAGAGCTTTTGGATGCCTTGATGGAGGAGCAGCTTGGAGGAGCTTGTCTTGATGTGTATGAGGAGGAGACGGAGTTCTTCTATGAGGATATGTCCTATACGATTATTAAAGATGATATTCTGGCTCGTATGATTTCCCTGCCCAATGTCATTGTTACTTCTCATCAGGGCTTCCTGACTCAGGAAGCCCTGAATAATATCGCAGAGACAACCCTTCAAAATTGTCGAAGTTTTTTTGATAATCAAGGGCTAGAGAATGAGGTATGCTATCAATGCAGTAAAGGGGAGGCTTGTCCGAAGGAGAAGGGCAAGCGTTGCTTTTAGAAGATAGCTATAGTATTGTCATTATCCGCATAGGATTAATGTCGGATAGACGCTTATTTGATAATTTTCGATTGCTTATTTTACTAAATTATGCTATCATCAAAGCATTGTAGAAGACATAGAAAAGAATCAATCGAAAAAGCTTGCATATAAACTGTGGGGGAGTAGTTCGCGTGGCCTGCTGCGTGGCTAAGTCAACAACAAGACGTAACTGTCTGGCTTAACCGGAAAGAACAAGACTCATGTAATTCTTATTCATCTTGAATAGGAGTTTCATGAGTCTTTTTTAATCGTTGAAAACAGCATCCTATGCTTCTTCGTAATCCGTGCTGGATATACAACTTATAGTGATGGAATTATTACTTCGCATGATATTCATGTGAGAAAGCATCAACAGGCGGTCACACTGTTATGATGCAGGAAATGATTCCTTGCTTCATAAGGATCTAAGCCCCTTGAAAGTTTTTCGAGTACGATTTTAGTACGAACCTTCTACCAAATAATTGAAGGAAAGGACCTGTCGCAAATGAAGTATTATCTTGAGCAAGCAGAAAACGTACTAAAAGTAGTTGGCAGCAGAGCGGAGGGGCTTACATCAGCCGAAGCCAAGGAGAGGTTGGAGAAAAATGGTAGGAACAAATTGGTAGAAGGAAAGAAGGAGGGGCTGATTAAACGCTTTTTATCCCAGCTAACCGATCCCATGATTATCATTCTACTCGTGGCGGCGGTAATATCCGGCGCAACCAATCTCTATGCCGGAGAGTCCATCGCGGATGTTTTCATTATATTATTTGTAGTAGTGATCAATGCAGTGCTTGGAGTATATCAGGAAAACAAGGCGGAAAAAGCAATTGAAGCCTTACAGGAGATGGCAGCTGCTACCAGTAAGGTCCTTCGTGAGGGAGCTATCGTAAGCGTAAAAAGTGAAGAGCTGGTTGTTGGTGATATGATTCTTCTGGAAGCGGGCGATTCGGTCCCTGCTGACTGTCGTATCCTGGAAAGTGCCAGTCTAAAGATTGAAGAGGCTGCGCTGACCGGAGAATCCGTTCCTGTGAATAAGATCATCGATTTCCTTTCTCTTCGTAATAATGAGAAGGAGATTCCTCTGGGTGACCGTAAGAATATGGCCTATATGGGAAGTACAGTGGTTTATGGACGCGGCCGCGCAGTGGTAGTAGCTACCGGAATGGATACGGAGATGGGCAAGATCGCGGATGCCATTACGCAGACAGAGGAAGGTGCAACCCCGCTTCAGATTAAGCTAAATCAATTAAGTAAGATTCTAACCATTCTTGTCATTGGAATCTGTGTATTTATATTCGCTTTTAGCCTACTTCGTTCCGGTGAAATAAATGGAACGGTTGTTCTTGATACCTTCATGGTGGCAGTAAGCCTCGCAGTAGCAGCAATTCCGGAGGGGCTGGCAGCAGTTGTAACCATTGTGCTTTCCATCGGTGTAACGAATATGAGTAAGCGTAACGCAGTAATTCGAAGATTAACCGCAGTGGAAACCCTTGGATGTACGCAAATTATCTGTAGTGATAAGACCGGAACACTGACACAGAACAAGATGACGGTGGTAGATCATTTCACCTCGGATGAGATGCTGTTAGGTAAGGCGATGGCTCTTTGCTGTGATGCGGAATTGGTTAACGAAGCGGCAGTTGGTGAGCCAACCGAATGCGCCTTGGTTAATTATGCAGCTAGTCTAAAGCTGATAAAAAATGAACTAAAGAAGGAATATCCCAGAATTGGTGAGGCACCCTTTGATTCCGTCCGAAAGATGATGTCAACCGTTCATCAGCATGATAAGATCCTTCAGTTTACAAAAGGTGCTCCCGACGAGGTTCTTCGTGTATGCTCCGCCTATCTCGAGGATGGAATTACTCATCCTATGACCGAGGAGAAGAGACAGGAGATTCTGAAGGAGAATAAACGAATGGCGGACAAGGCCCTTCGTGTCCTGGCAGCAGCTTATCGTACCTATGAGACCGCTCCCTCAGAGTTTATACCAGAGGTGCTTGAAAAGGAGCTTATCTTCATCGGATTGACCGGAATGATTGATCCGGTACGCCCCGAGGTAATCGATGCAATTGAGGAATGTCGCAGCGCCGGTATCCGACCGGTCATGATTACCGGAGATCACAGAGATACCGCAATTGCCATTGCGACACAAATTGGTATTATACAGCATGCGAATCAAGCAATCACCGGTGCACAGTTGAATGAGATCTCGGAGGAAGAGCTGCAGGCAACCATTGAGAACTATGGTGTTTATGCTCGTGTACAGCCGGAGCATAAGGTACGTATTGTAACAGCATGGAAGAAGAAGGGCATGATAACCGCTATGACCGGAGATGGTGTTAATGATGCTCCTTCCATTAAGAGCGCAGATATCGGCGTGGGTATGGGAATTACCGGTACGGATGTAACGAAAAATGTAGCAGATATGGTACTAGCTGATGATAATTTTGCTACCATCGTATCCGCCGTAGAGGAAGGAAGACGAATCTACGATAATATTCGTAAAGCCATCCAATTCCTATTATCCTCCAATCTAAGTGAGGTGTTATCGATCTTTATCGCTACCTTATTAGGCTTTACGATTATGAAACCGGTACATATTCTGTGGATTAATCTGATTACGGACTGCTTCCCGGCTTTAGCACTCGGCATGGAGAAGGGGGAGAAGGATTTGATGCAGCGTAAGCCCCGATCCTCCAAGGATGGAATTTTCTCCGGAGGAGTTGGGATTGATGTGGCCTATCAGGGTGCTATGGTGACGGTGGTGACCTTGGCGGCTTACCTGATCGGACATTATATTGAATCCGGCAAATGGGAATTCGTAAACAGTCCGGATGGTATGACCATGGCCTTCCTTACCATGAGTATGGCAGAAATTTTCCATAGCTTTAATATGAGAAGCCAACGCGGATCCCTGTTTCGTATGTCAACAAAGAATGTCGTATTGATCGGAGCAGCAGTCATCAGCTTCGTTCTTACAACAGCAGTAATTTATATCCCCTTCCTGAGTGAGATTTTCGAATTCGAGCATATCAGCTTTATGGAATATGGAATTGCCATGCTTTTAGCAATCTGTGTCATTCCGATTGTCGAGGTGGTGAAAGCAGTGCAGAGAAGATTACATAAAGCCTAGTTGATATTTCTGCCTTAATGTTGTATAGCATCATTTATGTTTCACCGTATATTTTTCTCTGTATTATTATTGTTTCGAGAATGCTTGGGATTCGTCATTTTACTTAGAATACTTCATAATAATTGACTTATTTCTTCATACATAGTACTATGAATATATACAGGAAAGGTGTGATTCATTGAATACGAAGTTATTTGCTTTAAAAGGAAACATCTTATATTCTAAAAGTCCCAAGGAACTGGAATGTATTGTGCATGGATATCTGATCTGTGAAGACGGTAAGGTTGAGGGAGTATATGAAGAGCTTCCACCGAAATATATCGACATTCATTGTACAGATTATAAGGATTCTCTAATAATACCGGGACTTATTGACCTACATACCCATGCTTCCCAGTATGCGATACGAAGTCTGGGGATGGATATGGAATTATTGAAATGGCTGGAGCATAATACCTTCCCTGAGGAAGCAAAGTATGCTGATGTCGAATATGCCAAAAAAGCATATTCCATGTTTGTTGAGGATTTAAAGAAAAGTGCTACTACCAGAGCATGTATCTTTGGTACCATCCATGTGGAGGGAACCCTTACTCTAATGGATTTATTGGAGGAGTCAGGATTAAAATGCATGGTCGGGAAAGTGAATATGAACCGCAATTGTCCACCTGTTTTATGTGAAGAGAGTGAGCAATCCTTACTGGATACAAAGAGATGGTTGGATGCTACACGGAACAAATATCAGAATATAACACCAATCATTACTCCAAGATTTCTGCCTTCATGTACGGAGGATCTGTTAACAGAGCTATCCGTAATCTGTAGGGAGGAGAAGCTTCCGCTACAATCCCATCTGTCAGAGAATCTGCTGGAGGTTGAATTCGTAAAGGAACTGTTCCCCAGTACAGCAGGATATGCAGATGCCTATAATGAATACGGGCTATTTGGTGGTACGGTACCGACAATTATGGCTCATTGCATCTATCTGACGAAGGAAGAGATCGAACTTGTAGCTGAGAATGAGGTATACATTGCTCATTGTCCTGATTCAAACATGAACCTATCCTCCGGTATTGCTCCCGTTAGAACCTACCTTAATCGTGGACTCAAGATGGGCTTAGGCAGTGATGTTGCAGCCGGTGATTCCCTTTCCATTTTTAAGGCGATGGCAGAAGCAGTTAAGGTTTCTAAGCTATTATGGCGTTTACAGGATCAAAGCCTTAACCCCTTATCCCTGGAAGAGGCCTTTTATCTGGGTACCAAGGGTGGCGGTGAATTTTTTGGTAAGGTTGGAAGCTTTGAGCCCGGCTATGAATTTGATGCGGTGGTAATTGATGATACCAGCCTGGTTCATCCACAGCCATTAACCTTGAAGCAACGCTTGGAGAGAATAATCTATCTGTCGGATGACCGTAATCTTGTTAGTAAGTATGTTGCGGGAAAGAAGATCCTGTCAATGGAAGACGCAGAATAGGTCTTAATAAAATTAAAAGTTAATAAATCTTTAATAGGAATGGCTCCCTGAGAATACACCTAGTTAAGCTGAGGTGCTTCTCACGGGAGCCTTATTGTATACTACGTTTTCAACTTTTTCTTATTTTGCAAATATCATATTGTCTATATATGCGGTTTTTGGTTTGGACCAGAGCCATTGGTTCGTGGAGCTGTTATCGAAGTAAAAAAGTGCACCTTTACTGGGGTCGCTTCCGTATAAAGCTGCCCAGGCCGCTTTTATGGAATCGGAGGAGGCGGGCTTATGTATGGTTCCGTTTTTAACCGGAGTAAACTGATAGTAGCCTCCCGACACATGATTAATAACGTCTGTTATCGTATTCGGCCATTCTGTACTTTGAACTCTATTTACCACTACACCACCGACGGCAACCTTAGCCTCATAGATTTCTCCGGCGGCTTCTGCCTCAATTAACCTGGCAAGCAAATCAAGCTCATCGGTAGTATATGGAATTACTGTATTCGTACCACCCACGGATTTAATACCCGGTATTATGAGCTGTTGTCCCGGTAGGAGGAGATTATCCCATTTATGATTTGCTCTTCTAAGAGAAGCTAGGGGGATTCCGTAGTGCTTGGCTATTAGGTACAGGCTGTCGCCACCAGTAACGGTATGTAGCCTTGCATCGACGTATAACACCTGATTCGGCTGGATTACATCGGTAGTAAGGTAATTGTCCTGCTTAAGGGTCTCAATCGGTACTTTGAATAACTGGCTTATCAGATACAGTGAATCGTTTGGTACCACAGTATAGTCGGCAGCATATGTCTTGGACGGTAATGCGGTATGTAGGACAAATACTGTAACCAGAGCCATTATGCGAAGTTTTCTCATCTTGTTCTCCTTCTAATGGTGAATAATAATTAGCAGTTACATAGCTATGATAACGCAACTAGACCCATGAATTCCATATAAGCTTACTGCCAATAATGGCAAATGAGGGAATAAAAATAACCTATTTTTGAGCATAATGGAATATGTTATATAGGTAGGGGTTGCCCAGTATTATAGATGAGATAAGGCTGCAATAAGAGGCAGGACAGAAGGTAACCTATTCGTAGGTAACTGTTTGACAGCTTATTTTATATATTGGTATAATACGGATATAACACATTACAGCAGCATAAGAAGCAGCATAAGAAGCAGCATAAGAAGCAGAGTAAGAAGCAACATAAGAAGCAGCGTAAGAAGCAGCGTAAGAAGCAACATAAGAGCGGCATGGAAGTAGCGTAGGAGCAGCCTAAGAGCAGTGTAAGAAGCAGCATAAGAAGCAGCATAAGAAGCAGTATAAGAGCAGCATAAAAGCAATGTAAGAGCAACCTATGAGGTTACATAAGAAGCAGTGTAAGAGCAACCTATGGAGTAACATAAGGAATTATCGGAAGCAACTTATGAACCTACATAAGAACTAACATAAGAACCAGAGTGATGGATCAAAGGAGGAATTATATGAAAAAAATCATTTCAGTTATTTGTATGCTCATATTACTGATTGGCTTGGCACCGACAGTCTTAGGAGCAACGAAGGATACGAAGGCACCTACCATATCGAAGACAAGCCCTGTGGATAAGGCTACGGATATTATGAGGGAATCGGAGATAGTCATTCGTTTTAGTGAGATTATAAAAAAAGGGAAGGCCATCAATCAAATTGCGATAAAGTCTGTGATGGGAAAATCCGTTGCATATACCTATGAGATTAAGGATAATCTTCTGATTATTACTCCGAAAGCGAAGCTGGCATACAACACCAATTACACCGTTACCATTCCCGCTGGTGCGGTTAAGGATCCATCCGGGAATGTATTTAAAAAGGATAAAAGCTTTGATTTTATTACAGAAAAGGATCCAAAGAAAGAATCCGATGCAAAGACAGAAGGAATCACCTATGATATTGGTCTGGAAGCGACTCTCCGGGGTGAATTCTCACCGATTATGCAGCAATATTTAGTACAATATCTGGATATGCTTGGGATTAAAGCCAAGATTACTAAGGTGGAGAAGGTGGAATAATACAACAACGAGATTCCAATAAGGTCTTACGGGAAAACATACTTTAACAAGGGGTT
>JAEYXC010000234.1 GCA_023428655.1 Bacillota bacterium
ATGGGGACCGCTACTTTGACGCCTCTAGGGCAGTCGGTCTTCATATTGAGCAGGAGCATGGCGGAATGTTTTTGCCGCTTCTTCGCACCGACTGTAAATATAACACCATTACCGACAAGCAGAGAGAGTTATTGGAGCTCATACAGCTTGGATTAACGGATCAAGAGATTGCCGCAAAGCTTGGAATCTCGGCCTCCACTGTAAGGCATCAGAAGTTCAGCTTCCGTGAGAAAGCCAAACAGGCAAAGCTATATCTTGCCGTCTATGAACTGGCTTTTTCGGCAGCTTCCAATGACAAGGACAGTTTAATTCCCATACATGTTGGTGCAAAGATGGTGGATGACCGCTTTATTACCACAAAGGAGGAGCGGGAGAAGATAATTGCCACGGTTTTCTCAAGCCTCACTCCTCTTAGACTCAAGATTTTTTCTGCAAAGGAGAAAAAGAAAATTGTAACCCTCCAAAAGATTATGGAACAGTTTGAAGTAAATAGAATCTATCCGGAAAAAGAAGTGAATCAGATCCTGCATAGTATCTACGAGGATTATCCCACCCTTCGAAGATATTTAATTGAGTATGGCTTTATGGATCGATCCAAGGACTGCAGTGAATATTGGGTTAAACAGTAGCCAGAACACCCTTCCCATCCTTCCTTTAGGAAGGAGATTGGAAGAAGTCCTGCTCACTACACTTTTATTAGGATTTAGAGAGGAAAAGGTGTGATTATGAATTATACAGAATTATTTTCAGAAATATATAAATTTCAAGATACCGAGGGTCGTCTGACTATGTTTCCTGCCAAGAGAAGAAATAAGGTTATCTCCTTATTCTATCTTGCAACAAAATTTGAACCGAATATCTACTATACTGAGAAAGAGATCAATGAGATTATCGAAGCCAACCATACCTTTCAGGACAAATGGCTGCTGCGAAGAGAGCTGATTAATCTTGGACTCCTGTGTCGATTAACGGATGGCTCAAAATATTGGTTATCCATGGATCCTCCACAAATTGATAAGTTGCTATAAGGGGAATCTAAGGGGCTGTTACAAATACAGCCCTTCTTTATGTAAGGTATTCCCTCGGACTACATCCACAGACCTGACGGAAGGTCTTAGAAAAATAGGATAAGCTTTGATACCCAAGCATTTCAGCAATTTCTGATATGGAATGTTTCTTCTCCTGTAACAGGTTCTTGGCTTCACTCATCTTAAGCTCCCTTATATACCGGGATATGGGTACTTTTGTCTCAGTCTTAAATAAAGCAGAAAGATAAGTGGGATGCAGTCCGACGGCATTTGCTACGTCGCTTAGACTGCAGGCTTTATATAGATGCTGATGAATAAACCGGATGGAACGTCGAATGGGGAGGGTATATTGCTCTTCTCTGGCATTTCTCACCAGCTCCGTATAATGTTTTGCAATTTCCAGAATTACTTGCTTCCAATTATGAATATCCACATATTCTTCTATCTCATTAATATAATAATCACTTAATGCATAACAGCGTTCATCATTCGCCCCCAGATCTGCTGCATATCGGCACATAACGGCAACCGCACAAATCAAATTATTTTTAATTGATCGAAGGGGCTGTGGAGCCAGCGAATAATGATCCAACTGATTGATTATAAGTCCTGTGGCATCTCCCTTTAGAAATGCAGTAATCAGCTTATGCTCATCCGCACGGGAATAATGACCGTATTCAGACATTAGTATCTCCTTGATTGCCTGTTCTGCCTCTCGCTTTGACATAGCTCCCACCCCCATGGCTTAATAATTTTCTGCCCGCTCCCTCCTCGTAAGGAGCTTTTATTTTAATTCCTTAATTTATTTATAATAACCTTAATATTTTACAACAATTATACTCCCTACCTGTTACTATTACAATATAACTAATCGGTATAAATTAAGATCAATGTACGAAGGGAGAAGAAGAAATGGGTGTATTTTCAAAGGGTTTTCTATGGGGTGGGTCCGTATCCAGCATGCAGACAGAAGGCGCTTGGAATGAGGACGGGAAAGGATTAACCGTCTATGATGTACAGGAAAAGACAAAGTCCGGTTCGGATTGGAAGGTTGCCATTGATTTTTATCATCGCTACAAGGAGGACATCGCACTATTGGCCGGTATGGGATTTACCGCCTATCGCTTCTCCATTAGCTGGGCCCGTATTTTTCCTGACGGCGAAGGTGCCCTGAATGAAAAGGGTCTTCAGTTCTATGAAAGGGTTATTGATGAATTGATCAGGCATCACATTGAGCCGATTGTCTGTCTCTATCATTTCGATATGCCTCTGAGCTTAATGAAGAAGTATGGTGGCTGGTATCAAAGAGAGACCTTAACTGCCTTTCAGACCTATGCCGAAGCTGTTATACGTCGCTTTGGGACACGAGTAAAATACTACATCCCCTTCAACGAGCAGAATGCTGCCTTACTTGTTTCACAGCTTCAACTCCCTCCTGATACTCCAAAGAAGGTTAAGGAACGCCATCAGGCTACCTGCATGCACCATATGTTCATGGCTTCTGCCTCTGTCTGGCACCTTGCTCGAAGCTTTGCTCCCCATGCTAAGGTTGGCGGTATGGTGAATTACATGCCAATCTATCCCTCCAGCCCACGACCGGAGGATATTCTGGCTGCGCAAAGGGCAGATCGCAGCTATAATCAGCAGACCTTAGAGGTCTTTACCTACGGAGTATACCCGAGGGACCTTCTTTATGATTGGGAGCGTACAGACACTCTTCCACCCATACAGCCGGATGATCTGAACTATTTGCGCCAGGCTAAAATGGATTTTCTAGCTCACAGCTATTATCAATCAATGACAATACAAGCAGGTGAAGGAGGAAATGGGGTGGAGGTTTTACTTAAGGCCTTTCAGAATCCGAAGAGCAATGAATATCTGAAGCAGACGGCTTGGGGCTGGAGTATTGATCCGGTGGGCCTTCGTCTTACAGTAAAGGAGATCTACAACCGCTACCGCTTACCTGTATTTACCATTGAATGTGGCATTGGTGTCGAGGAGACCCTGAACGAGGCTCATACTGTGGAGGATGATTACCGTATTAATTATTTCCGAGAGCATCTTGAGCAATTAAAGCTAGCCGTAGAAGAGGATGGGGTAATGCTGATGGGCTTTTTAACTTGGGGACCTATGGATATACTAAGCTCCCAAGGCGAGATGAAAAAGCGCTATGGATTTATCTATGTCAACCGCACGGACACTGACCTAGGGGACCTTGCCAGATATAAGAAGAAGAGCTATGAATGGTTTAAAAATGTGATTGCAAGTAACGGAGAGTGCCTATAAAGAAAGGAAGCCTGGATATGGATAAACTAATTTTTGACATAGGAGCGACAAATACAAAGTTTGCTTTGATGAGTACCGATGGGGTAATTCTAGCCAGAGAAAAGTTTCTCACCAATTATGAGTCCATTGACACTTACTTTCAAGCCTTGGTGGATATCGTTGATCGTTATCGGAATCTAGGGGATGAAATCGCAATCAGTACCAACGGGAGGATGACAGCCGACGGGAACACCTACCGAGCTTATATTATCCAATTTCTTCAGGGCGTAAATCTGAAAGAAGAAATGGAACGACGCACAGGTCTTCCTGTAACGATAATCAACGACGGATTTTCAGCTGCACTTGGAGAATGGTGGAAGGGTGCCGGGCAGGGGTACAATAATCTTCTGGTTATCGTTCTCGGAAGTGGCATGGGTGCCGGACTAATCATTAACGGTGAGCTATATCAGGGTTCTAAGCGGAATGCTGCTATGGTATTTGGTATGTTAAGCTCCTACAAAAAGGAGCAATTCGAAATTGGCGGAATGACTACAACCTTTGCTCTTCTGCTCTATCAATTATCCGCTATGAAGCAGCTCCCTCTGGAGGAGATGACCGGTCAGAGGTTCTTTGATTTTGTTGCTGCAGGTGATCCGGTTGCTACGGCGATGCTGGAGGCCTACTGCGAAAATATCGCAACCATCCTCTATAACAGCGCTCAGCTTCTGGATCTTGATCGAGTTATTATAACCGGCGGACTATCCACGAGGGAGCTCATAATCAATCAAATTAATCAAAAGCTAACCCAGATCCCGTCTAAATTAATGCAGGGTTCCGTCTCCGAGCTACTAAAAATGGTTGCTGCTGATCAGGATGACTTCCTTATTCAAGCGACACAGGGCACCTTAGCACTGGATGCTAACCTTTACGGAGCACTTTACCATCTACTGAACAAGGAAAAGGGAGTCCATTAGAAACGATACACAATGCTTTCTCTATGATAAAAAACTCTCCTTGAGGCCGGGGATAATATCCGCCTTAAGGAGAGTTCTCTTTGTAATCCGTTTATCTTCTAACCCATTCTATTTATGTCCTCTTGTTGAGCGCTGATTTGATGAGCTTCGTACTTGTATTGCCGTGATCTCTTCCGCGGTCGTCTGATTCGTAGGAATATCACAAACCAGAGTTTTATCCGATAAAACAGCAACGCGGTCGCAAA
>JAEYXC010000153.1 GCA_023428655.1 Bacillota bacterium
TCCAGTGTCAGCAATACCCAGTAAAAGATCTGTTCGCTGATCTTATCTTTCCTCTTTGATTTAAGCTTTAGTACGGTATTTACGATCAAGACAGATGCAAACAGTAAAAGCAGTACACCCTTAATCAAGGCACTTCCTAAAAAGTGTGCGATAATAAGGAAGGATAATAATATAAACGCATGCACTACATCGTATCGTCTCTTCATATCTATACCTCCTATCATGATCTCAATAACTATGAACATACCGCAAGCATTCCTGCAGGTATGCGTTGGGTGACGGAGCTCAAAAACCGGTTTATGTTCCTGAGAAAAGTCTTTTGTATACACTTTTATTGTACCCTTTTGTTCCAATATTTACAAGGTTTTTGTATCTATCACAAAGTCTGGTTGTCTACTAGGTACCCTTTTTGTAAGTTAAGCCTGTGTATATCAAGTGTTAATTTATTTGCAGCTCAAAGCATAGATTCGCCAGCGCAATCCGGTCACCCTTCATTATCTCTGCCTTTTCGTAGGTTGTAAGCATCCTATCATTAACGAAGGTGCCATTGGTGGAGTTTAGATCCGTTATAAAGTAGAGCTCCTCTTCCTTCGAGATTTTTGCATGATATCGACTGACTACGGTTTTTTCAAGACAGTAATCCACATTTTTACGTAGTTTTCCGATAAAAAAGGGGAATTCATTAATATTAATCGAAGCATATTGTTCCTCGTCCTGTGATTTAAGGAGAATTGCAGTGGGTTTATTTGATTGATCCGCAACTTCATTTAATAAGCAGGTTGGATTGTACTCCTCCAAGAGCCCCTCTTGCTCCTTAGGCGCAGGAGTCTTCCCCTGTAAAGCAACTGAGGGCTTGGGGCTACTGTCATATAGGTCCTTCCATAGCTCATACTCTCGTCGAGTTAATTGTGAGGGATCTACTTGGCGTGGTAATATTTTATTATCTGCTTCTTCTGTCTTTCTCCTCTCTATCCCGTTTTCCTGCCTCGGATCGAAATACTCGCTTCTCGTTATCATCCTGGTCAGCCTGTTCTCCTTACTCCAAAGCTTACGCATCAGGTACCCTTCCACACATAGTATGATAATTATCATTCCCATCAGTTTTCCGAACTCAATTCTCTCTCCATAGAAGTTAAACAAAACACCCGATGTAAAGCCAAGAATAACAATCAGTAATCCCGACAGACCACAGACACCCGTAAGAAAATATGTTATTTTAGGATAATAGAAGACCTCGACCTCCTCCTCTAACTTCTCCATTACTACCGGAATCTCAGACGCTAGGCTCCTATTGTAATCCTTACTCAGATCCTTTGAAATATTTTCATACTCACCAAGCTGAACTTCGGATTGCTTTAATAAATTAGCTTCAACTGCCTTAATCCGTTGCTGTAGTACCTCATATAGATTAGCAAAGGTATAGCCCTCCTCTTTACTAATTGCATAAAGGCGATACACTAGGAGTACCGCCTCCTTGTCATTGTAATCCACCTTATTCATTAGATATTCCAGTAGATTGCTAATTTGCTTCTTGCTATCCTGATGATATCCGGAGAGAAAACATAGAGAAGGGACATTCGTTACCACGTCCATGTAGATATGCTCCGGTCTTAAAATAAAATCATCCTCCGGTAGAAGATATTCATAAGCCAACGCCATAATGTCTAATAATTGGATGATTAGTTTTTTCAGCTTATCATAAGATAGTGTGGTCTTCGTATAGATATTATGCATGGATTGCTTTCCGGTTATGTTATAATAAAACAGATCCTGATTATCCAAATGACGCAGCTGCATAGGAAGCACACCCGGCAGAGCTTGAAGCTCCAGCATTCGGATGCAATAAGCCTCCTTCTGGAGCCCTTCCTCTGTGAGGACCATATAATTATGCCTTAAATCCTTTCTGAACTCTATCTCCATGTTCTCTCCTTACTTTCTTTTGTATTTCTCAATTGCCGATATTCTTCGGATGAAACCTCTCTAATTTATTTTTAAGTTCATCCACCCCTTTAACCTTATCTGCTGTATCAAGAATTATCTCACATATCCGTATCGTCCGAGCCGGATCATGTATGGGGTGCTCTCCTGCAATCATTGTCTTGGAATAGCCCTCAAACAACCTCTTTATCCAGGGTAAGTTGACCCGACTTCTTGTGTGAACAGCGATCTTTAGACTCCCTACTCCAACCGCTGCCCGAATATCCGTAACCTGGGACAGGAATAATCCTTTCGCAAGGTTCTGCCAAAGATAGTTCTGTAGCTTCTGTTCATAGTCCCGCCTTTCTGTGGGTGAGGGCTCAAAAATTCCATGCTTGATAATGCTTTCGTAATCCAACCCAAAGGAGGCCGGATCCGCCTCATATTTCAGGTCATATGCTGCTTTATGCAGCGTCTCATCTACCATCCCCTGTAATCTACAGATATCATGTAGATAGAATGTAAGATAGATTATGGCGAAAACGGTGAAAATTACAATTGGCATTATAAGTGCTGCCTCAACAGTGATAATGGCTTTGCAGGAGAATCCTCCTTTTACGGTTAATTGATTTTCTCTACCCATAGAAAAACACCTCTCTTTACGATCGGGAGATACCTCCCTGTACCGCGAGTGTTACGCCATTGAACCCTTGGATGCAGCATACAGGATCAGATATCCGACAAACAGGAATGGAATAAAAGGAATAGTTTGCTTACGATCCACTTTCCTTAAGATTAATAATACAATGGATAAGGTTGCGGCAAGAAGCAATGCCACCCCCAGCAATTCAAGATTTAGCCAAAAACCCAGTCCTAATCCCGTTACACAAAGTAGTAGTCCATCCCCCATACCAATCTTCCCCGCAGTGATTTTACTTAAAGCAAGAATGCTAAGCCCAATCATTAGCCCGCCCATCCGATTGGCGAGATCCAGATTATCCATCCACAGGATGCAGATCATAAGGAATATCGCTCCGAGCCCAATCACCCATAGGTATACCTTCTTTTTGATCAAATCTTGAATTGCACAGCAAAACAGCAGTCCACCCAGAAGCAGTACCATTCTATTATCCGTCATATGTATCTCCCTATCTTCCTTTCTTTTTATCCTCCGCAACGCTTACACAACGGCCGAGTACCTACTTCTGATTTAAGTATTTCCTTAACATTTCGTTTAATTTTGGAACAACTTCGTGCCCTATGGTACCTTGTTCCATCCGTGGTTATATAGTAGGTTCCGTTCGGATCTTGCTCTCCCTGACCGCATTTCTCACAGGGATAATACTTACCTCCATTGTCATTTCTCTGGGTAGTGGGAATCCCTTGGATTGAAATAATCGATAGATGAATATGAGAACAGGTTGCGTTCAGATGATATACACTGCCAGTCTCTGTGATATATACGATATCATCCTGCCCACCCTCCTCCACAGAATAGCAGGCCGCCACCTCATATCCGGTCCAAGCGCGGACTCTCACTCTTTGAAGCATCTTCATAGCGCTTAAGGAAAAAATCCGGATGGGCAGCACCACATCATAGCTCACTACAACATCAATCATACTATCCTCAGATAAGATCTTAGAGTCAAAAAAGCTGATACCCTCAAAGCCATCTCGTATACAGGAAGCATTAATACGATCCGTATCAAGGAACTGCCTGGCGTATTGTTTTATGATAGTCTGATCCACTATCGTTTTGGCAAAATCCCCAAGTCCGATTGTTATCTCCGTCCCGAGAATGGACTCATCAAAATTGAGTGCATCCTCCATACCCGCAAAATCTTCATACACATAGGCGGTCTTTGCCAAACCAAGTCCCATCTTCGTTATCGTTGCCTGAATAAATTCCTGCAATGTGAAAATCTGTATAAAGTACAAAAGGCCAAGCATCGCAAACAGGAAGATTGGCATTACAAAGGCTGCCTCTATCGTCAGAGATGCCTTACCACAGTAATTCATCTTTTCTTTTATCCTTCTGTTATATGTATGCCTTGCCCGTCGTAACACCTTGATCTCCTTCGTTTTTGGCTAACTACTGTTTCCTTAACACTAATCGCTTATCCCCGTTGAATTGGGATGTCCGTTCTTCCCCTGAATTGTTGTCAGCAAATGATTTCTTGGAGAGAGTTATTGTTAAAGTTATTGGTTATTTTATTTGATCAGTGGATTTAATTTGATAGAAGAGCGGACATCCCAAGTCAACGGGAATTATTTAGTAGCAATAGGCTGCTTTACAGGTAAATTGATAACCGATGAGATCATGTTTTATGTACTTGCGAAGGAAGGGAACCGCAACAAATCTTGTGTTCATAGTATAATCCGCTGACGCCCCAATCCCAAACAAGAAGTCTCTCAGTAAAGTCTTCTCCTCATAACGAAGATTAAGATTTTCCTGTATCAGGTCCATGGAACGCCAAATCAGCTCCTTCTTTGGCTTTGTTAGCAAAAAAATACGAAGATAATCTCGGTAAGAGAAGGATAATTGCTTTGTTGTGAGGAAGCTCTCTGCTTTTGTTCTAAGAAAACTCCGATTCAGCAGGAACAGCTCAGGAAACTGCAGTATGAGCTTCTGCTTTAGGACCGGTACCTCTTTCCCTAATAGAAGAGCACAGGTATCAACCAAAGCTTCTGCAAAGGACCAAATTAATAGTAGTACAGCCTGAGTTATATTAACCAGCATAGGTAAACCGCTAAAGCCGACAAGGGCGATTGCAGCCAGCTTCGCTTCCTCACATTTTGCCTTATCCCCTAATATGGTTACAAAGTCCAATATCATTCGTATTAATACAATTCTTGAGATAACGGAGCTAAGATTCTCCTGATCCTTTTCTTTTCCCTCCAATAGGTATTCCAGTTCATAGTTGATTATTCGGGGCTTTTGATGGGATAGCTCTTGGCCTTCGACTGGATAGCTATTAAAATGCTCCTTCAGATATTCCTGGTAAAGAAGCTGTTCGGTGAGCTGCTCCATACCCTCCCCTATCCCTTCAAAAAGCTCTGTGGTATTTTGGAATTCTTTTAGGAGCTTGCTCATACCAGTATCCTTATCTCCGTCTCTTGCATTATGAAAGAAGCTTGTTATCATTGCAGTAAAGTCAATCCCCTCTTTTGTTAAGGAAGCATCCTTAGAGGGCAGGTTCTCTGTGGCTACTACCTTCTTCGAAATACTCTGCGGGTCAATGATCAGACCCATAATCCCACTTTGGATCAAATTGCCCATCTCCTTCAACGGATTCATCTGCTTCCTCTTGTCAATGGAAAGGGTGCTATAATCCATTTTCAGCTCTGCTATTTGATAGCTTTGAAGCTCCTCCCAAGCTGCTGATGTGTGTTGCGAGGCTGTAATATAGTCCTCCTTCCTTATCGAGTTCAGTGCCTGCTCGATTCCCTCCTGGCCATTCTTTAGTAGTCGAAGATTGTTATTCAGGGAAGTATACATCCCCTTGAAGCTCTCATCTCCTTGATAGGTTGATGTATATTGCTTCATTGCCTCAAGGCTTTCCTTTAAGCGGTCAAATATCTCATCTCCCAGACCATTCTTATCCCCTGAGAGGCTCTCTTCAAAAGCATCGATCAGTTGGGTGGAGGATGTGGCATTAAGAATCACCTGTTCTGCTTCACCCATAGCTTCTTCAGTGATTGGAATAAGCTCCTGAAGTATCTGTCTCATCCTCTTAAGCTCAGCTTCAACTGATGTGGTTAACTGGTCCTTCATCTCCTGCAATTCTTGTACTCTGATATATTGTTGATTAATCCCTTCCTGTAGCCTTGCGATCTCATTATCCGGCTCGTTGTGCTGTTCCTTCCCTCCTTCTTCTTTCTTCCCAGTCACTCCTTGTAACCGCGTTTCTACTTCCATAAGGGATTGCTGCATCGCCTCAATTTCAATTGATAACCTTTGTAGCTGCTCCTTGACCGATTGCAGCTGCCCCAGCTTTTCATAGGTCGTGGTGAAGGTGCTGGATGGATTAACATAATGGGTCATAACTGCCTCAAACACTTCCTCATGATTAATCCCCACTGCCTCTCTTGAGAGAGAGGCAACGCATAGCATTTTAACAAAATAATTCTTAGTAATAAGCCTTCCTTCTCCGTCAAGCTCCACTCCATTCATAGATGTCTTAACTCCGTCCAAAAGCTCCATCAGTCTTAGAAGATTTTTATCAGCCTTCGCCAGTTCCTCCTCTGCTGCCAGCTTTTTATCATAAATGGCACTAACCTTCTTCGGACTCTCTAACAAGGATATCTTCTCCAAAAGAAAGGTTAGTCCATCTGCCACTTCGTGATACTTCATATATTCCACGGCTTCCTTCATTAACAGCTCACCCTTATAATCCAATAATCCGGTTTGATCCGAAATGGTAATCGAGGAGAGATTGATATCATAAAGCTCTAATATCCCGTCCATATTTTCTAAGTTTAAATCCGTATTGGGTGAGAGGGTGTAGGACATATATTCTGTAAGCTTCTCCTCCAATCTCCCCCCTTTCGCATCATGAGTCCCTTCCCCTGCATAATAACCAAAGAGATGATATTCCTTCCATAAAGGCTTATAATACTCTGCCCATACCGAATCCATGGCAGTGGATAAGGCTCTCTTAGCATATACCTTAGCCGTACTCACTCTTGCTCCTTCAATGACGGTAAGGATTAGAGATAGAATGAGCACTAATATAAGAGCAAGATAAACGGTAATGACACAGTTTCCTTCCGCAGAGCTTAATCTTCGTATCATTCCAAATCCCCCCTTTGTGATTACTTCTCTCATTGATCCTATGATGCTTTCCTTCTCATTCACTACCTAGCCAATAGATCCCGTATCTGTAAAACTGCTTTACTCAATTACAATCGTTTCATTAATTCCTTCCGCATCGGATAAAATGGAATCAAAGGCATTCTGAATTATTTTCCCAATCTCTTCTCGGAAAATAAGAACTAGACCAATAATGATGACCAGGATTAAAATCACTTCTATCACTCCTACCGCATCCAATTCCTGTTCCATTGCCTTATTAAACATACTTTTTATTCTTAATATCATATTCTTTATCTGCCGTATTACAGGCAGCTCTCCTTTCAACAATTTTCGAATCCCTGTTATATTTGAAATGCCACAAATGCCGGAATCAATATGATAAGAAAAACGATGATCAAAAGAAACACCATTGGTGCCAAGAGCTTCGTTCCGGCTTCTTCCCCAAGTCTTTTTGCCATTTCCTTACGATCCTCGAAGGCCTCCAGGGCTTCCTGTTGCAGCAGCTCCGTAAAGCCTCGGTTCCCTTTTTTCCGATTTTGACTAATTAATGAGCTTAACTTTATATATGGGATTAAACCCAGTCTTCTTCCATACTGGTCAAAGGCTATATTTTCCGAGACACCGAGCTTAAGCTCGTGAACGGTTGTTAACATCTCCTCATAGGCATAATGTAGTCCCATGGTTCCCTTCCGGCGATGCTCTCTATAATCCTCGGCTATTTTTATCCAGCCCTGCCTTACGGTCATTCCGGCATTCACTAAGAGGGTCAGTTTATTAATCAACTCGGGGTAATCCATTAGAAGCTGTACCCTGCGATGCTTCATGCGATGCTTAAGCTCCAAGTCCATGAGATAGTAGGTAAGAGCTGCTATAAGGAAACCGAAGAGCAGTATCGTACCGCCTTCGAACGTACTATCTTCTTTCCATACAAGACTATATTGCTCCAGTCTCTCCGGTAGAGTGAGGGTGCTTTCCCCTCTACTATTCTCCTGCACTTCTATGAGCTTGGCCTCCAGCCTTTTCGCCAAAAGCTCCTCTTCACTCACTATCCTTGGCATAATCCGAAAGAAGAATTGCTGAGAGGCTATCTGGTCTTCATAATGCAGTACCGCGGTTACTGTTGTCTTCACTTCCTCCTTTAATTCTTCGTTTTTAATCGTTCCGTCCCCTAAGACCAGTCCTCTGTCCTGCGGCAACCATTCCACCGTAATTCCTGTATCCGGTATGGAAGCAGGAAAGAATAGCTTCCCGTAGATATTGTTAACATCCTCATTTTCTCCCATGACCTGCTCTGCAAGGTACTTCTTTCCCTTCTCAAAGATTGCAGTTAGCTCCGCATCGGAATAACTCCGTTCCTGTACCTCGAACGTAATGCGGCGCGTGATTGGGTTCTCCTTTTGCGCTGCGTCTTCGGAGTTCTTTAGGGTTACTTCCAGAGATACCTCCTTCTCACCCTCCCCCTGCTTTGGTCGATCAATATATCTTCCCTCGTAAAGCTGATG
>JAEYXC010000185.1 GCA_023428655.1 Bacillota bacterium
CATTTGGGAAAACAGCACGTGGAGAGGAAGCAACCTTATACACTCTGACCAACGGAAATGGTATGAAGGTCTCCTTCACAAATTACGGTGCTAATATTGTAAGTATTATTGTTCCTGACTCGAAAGGTAATTTTGCTGATGTTAATCTGGGCTATGAGAATCTTGCAGGCTATGAAGAGAATCCTCCGGGCTTTGGATCCTTTATCGGTCGCCACGCGAATCGTATCGGTGGTGCGAGTTTTGAATTGAATGGTAAGGTGTATGAGCTGGACAAGAATGATGGTAAGAATAATCTTCATGGCGGCTTAGTTGGATATAATAAGTTCATGTATGAGACAGAGGTATATGAGGATGATGATATCGCAAGCATTGAATTCTCAAGATTGAGCCCCCACATGGAGCAGGGCTTCCCCGGTAATTTAGATGTATCGGTGACCTACAGTCTTACAGAAGCTAATGAGCTTGTGATCGAATATCTTGCAGTATCCGATCGAGATACTATCGTTAATCTGACAAACCATGCCTACTTTAACTTAGGCGGACATGATTCCGGCTCTGTCTTAGATCATAAGGTATGGATTAAGGCAAATCAGTTTACACCAACAACGCCGGATCTTATTCCCACCGGAGAATTATGGGATGTAGCCGGAACTCCTATGGATTTTAGAACCGCAAAGACCATCGGACAGGATATTAACTCCGATTATGAACCCATCGTGTTGGCTGGCGGTTATGACCACAACTTTGTTCTGGATATTAGTGGGACGGAGGTAGAGAAGGTAGCTGAGCTGGTAGATGATAAGAGTGGAAGAAGGATGGAGGTTTTTACTGACCTTCCCGGAATACAGCTCTACACTAGCAATATGCTTAGTCCTGTGAAGTATAGTAAGAATAATGCAGTATATGAGAAGAGATGCGGTGTCTGCTTTGAGACACAATTTTTCCCCAATTCCATCAATATCAAGAACTTTCCATCCTGCATGCTGAAAGCGGGTAAGGAATTTGATTCAGTAACGATTTATAAGTTTTCAACCATATAATTCATAAATAATAAAAGCCGGCGAAGCCGGCTTTTATTATTTCCTTAGGGAATATGCATTACCCATTTAATCCGTTTTTTATTTGGTTCCGTAGATTCTGTCACCGGCATCACCAAGACCGGGTAGGATATAACCCTTTTCATTTAATCTTTCATCGAGGTTTCCGATATATATTTCAACATCCGGATGGGCCTTAGTGAGGCGTTCCACACCTTCGGGTGCAGCGATCAAGCAAAGGAAATGAATCTTAGAGATTCCTCTTTTCTTAAGGATATCGATAGCAGCAACAGCGGAACCACCGGTTGCTAGCATAGGATCGACTACGAAAATCTCACGATCGGAAGCGTCAGAAGGTAATTTGCAGAAATACTCAACGGGCTCTAAGGTCTCTTCGTTGCGGTATAAACCAACATGACCAACCTTTGCACTCGGTATCAGGTTTAAGATACCATCTGCCATATGAAGACCGGCTCTTAGGATTGGAACAATGCAGAGCTTCTTGCCTGCAATTTCCTTAACGGTAGTCGTAACAAGAGGTGTTTCAATCTCTATGTCAGCAAGAGCAAGCTTTCTGGTAGCCTCATAACAAATCAGCATAGCAACCTCGGATACAAGATCGCGAAACTCCTTTGTGGATGTGGTCTTGCGTCTCATAATACCCAATTTGTGGTGGATTAAAGGGTGATCCATGATAGTTACATTTGACATAATTTTACCTCCTGAGTGTTTTAATCTTGGCACTGTGAAACAAATCAGCCTTATTCTTAAATTCCTAACGAACATTATATCAAATTATCACTATACATAAAAGACAAATTTCATATTTTTTTGTAATTAAAATAATGTGAAATTAATATTATGCTGTTGATTTTTGCCAATAATTCGTTAGAATGATTATACAACGTACCGATTGTCGTGGTTATCCTAAAGATAGGGGACAGGAACGATATGATAGCAAATAATGGTAAAGCGCTAGTCGTAGATGATAATGATGTGAATACTATAGTATTAGCAAAAATGCTCGAATTATTTGACCTTCACGTAGACCGAGCGGAGAGTGGATTTCAAGCAATGGATATGCTGAAAAAGACGGAATATGATATCATTTTTTTGGATCATGTCATGCCTGAGATGAACGGTCTTATGACCACGAAGGCGATCCGGAAAACGAAGCTTAGTAAAAAGACAGTTATCATAGCCTTATCCTCAGGAATTACCGATGAGCTGCGAAGCCAATATCGTAGGATGGGTGCCAATGATATCCATTCAAAGCCACTGGGGAGAGAGGAGCTGTCAGATATTCTAAAGCACTGGTGTCCCCATTTATCACGGTCAGAGGCTGTTCCCGTTGGTTATAGGGAGCTTGGTTATGAGGCTTCCATCGTCAAAGCGTTGGTCTCAGAAATGAGTGAGCTCGATTATGGAGTGGGTCTTCGATATGCAGTGGGGGATCCGAAAAATTATATATACATCTTGAAGGTGTCTCTAAAGGATATCAGAAATTGTTTGAATTTAGTACAGAAGGGCTTCTGGGATATACAGCCGGGAGAAATACTCCACGGATCGCATAATATGAAGAGTGTTTTCGCTAATATTGGTGCATTGGAGCTGGCGGATTTGGCAAGGGATATGGAGCAGCTGGTATTGAAGCAGGAGGTTACTGATTTAAAAGATCATTATCACTACCTTACGACACGGATATCGGAATTTAGTTACAAGCTGGAGAAGACCATAGAAAAATACGATCGCATCTGCAGGGAGCTTCTGCCGGCACAAATGCCCAGTCACCTGATGACGAGAGCGGAATATGAACAAAGTCTGATGAATGCCATATATTATATCAAAAGGTTTGATTATGCGGCTATTCTGCAGGAGTTGGAGCATATGCTCAAGAAAGGTCATCCCGAATACCTGATGGAGCTGGAATTGGCAATGGTGGATATCAAAGGGTTTCAATATGAAAATACGCTTCTTCGATTATTAAGCATAAAAAAAGAGATGGAGCGAAAGACCATCTCGGTGAAACCGGATTGTTCAGATCAATGAAAGGAGATCATTTTCTCTTTCATTTTCTGTCCTATAAAAAGAGGAGAAGCCCGGTAGAGGGGGGAGGGTAGCTGCCGGGCTTATTTTATGAAAAAAATTATCT
>JAEYXC010000205.1 GCA_023428655.1 Bacillota bacterium
TATCAGCTTCAGAAGAAGATCAAGGACCGAATATAGGAGGTATCCATGTCACTCATACAAGTACTTGATGAAGCAACCATTAATCAGATAGCAGCCGGAGAGGTAGTAGAACGCCCCAGTGCGGTGGTGAAGGAGCTCATAGAAAATGCTATGGACGCCGGAGCCACTGCGATTACTGCCGAAATCAAGGAAGGTGGTCTTTCCTTTATCCGGATCACCGATAACGGCGGAGGAATTAATAAGGAGGATATTCCCTTGGCCTTTCTTCGTCACGCCACCAGTAAGATTAAAAGTGCGGAGGATCTTCTCAGTATAACCAGCTTAGGCTTTCGGGGTGAGGCATTATCCAGTATTGCCTCCGTGGCTCAGGTGGAATTGATAACTAAGACTCCATCTGCCTTAAATGGCTTTCGTTATGTGATCGAGGGTGGAAGTGAGAAGGTGCTGGAGGAAATCGGCTGCCCCGGTGGAACGACAATCATTGTTCGTAATCTGTTCTTTAATACACCGGCCCGAAGAAAATTCTTAAAATCAGCTACTACAGAAGGGAATTATATCAGTGATCTGATGGAGCGCTTGATGGTATCCCATCCAAATGTTTCCTTCAAATTCATCATGAATAATCAGTTGAAGCTGCAATCTTCCGGTAATAATAGCAGTAAGGATATCCTTTATCAGGTTTATGGCAGGGACATTGCCAGAGAGCTGCTCCCCTTGAATTACCAATCAGAGGGCCTTTCCGTAACCGGATACATCGGTAAGCCAACGATTACAAGAGGTAATCGAAATTTTGAAAATTATTTCATTAATGGTCGTTATATAAAGAGTAGTATAATTACAAAAGCAATAGAAGAGGCCTATAAGCCTTATTTAATGCAGCATAAGTATCCCTTTACTTCGATTTACTTTGAGATTGACCCGGAGCAGATTGATGTCAATGTTCATCCTCAGAAGCTGGAAATTCGTCTAAAGAATGGGGATGAGATTTATCAGCAGACCTACCGAATGGTGAAAGAGGTCCTTTCCGGCAAAGAACTAATTCCAAAGGTAACCCTAGTGGAGGAAGAGCTGAAAAAGGAAAAGACTCCACAAATTCCCGAACCCTTCGAGCAAAACCGCAGGCAGCAATTCCTGAAGGAAGCCGGTATTGCCGTCAATAAGGTGGCTGAGAATAAAGGTCCTTATACCTCAAGCTCACCCACGAAAGCAATCCATCCACAGGCAAGTTTAGAGGCTCTACGGCTTCTGTCCGGATCGGAGAAGGAGATCCCCTCTATGAAACAAACGGATACTCCAAAACAAGCTGATGAGCAAGACGCGTTAACGAATACGAATGCAGAACAAGGAAATACCACGGAGCATAATACTACACCTACGGATGGGATTGTGATTGATCAGCAGATGAATTTATTTACTGATTCTGCTACAAAGGAGGACCATACACCCTTCTTATCAAAGCCAGCTATTGAGGAGCATCGGATTATCGGACAGGTTTTCTCCACTTACTGGCTGGTAGAATATAAGAAGGATCTCTATATTATCGATCAGCATGCGGCTCATGAGAAGGTATTATACGAGCGTATCATGTCCGCTGCTAAGTTAAAGACAGCTACCTCTCAACAGCTGTTACCACCAATCGTTCTTTCCTTAACCTTAAAGGAGCAGGAGATAATCCTGAAAAGAGAGGAAATCTTACAAAGTCTAGGCTATGAGATCGAACATTTTGGCGGTAACGAATATTCGGTACGTGCAGTCCCCGCTGATTTATACGGTATCTCAGAGAAGGAATTACTACTTGAGTTCATTGACGAACTGGTAGAGGATGTCCCGGGCGTCGGTACTCCAACGGTCAATTCCATTCTGGAGCGTGTTGCATCCTTATCCTGTAAAGCAGCGGTAAAGGCTAACCACGCCTTTTCCTATGAAGAGGCCGTTTCCCTTATAAAGGAGCTGTTAACGCTTGAGAATCCTTATCATTGTCCTCATGGAAGACCGGTAATTATCTCTATGAGTCAATATGAATTGGAGCGTAAATTTAAGCGAATCGTTTGATAGAGCGCAAATTTCAACGTATCGTGTGATAGAGCGCAAATTTCAACGTATCGTGTGATAGAGCGCATATTCAAGCGTATTGTGTGATAGAGTGTAAATTTAAGTTATCGTGTGATTGAGTGTAAATTTAAGTTATCGTGTGATGAAAGGATTTACTTGCTATAATAAGGAGGTTATGATGAACAACAAACCCTTAATAATACTCACAGGACCTACCTCCGTCGGAAAAACCGCACTCTCCATTGCATTAGCGAAAGCTATCGGTGGTGAGATTATTTCTGCCGACTCCATGCAGGTCTATCGACATATGAATATCGGTACGGCTAAGATTACTCCGTCACAGATGCAAGGGGTTCCTCATTATCTCATTGATGAGCTGGAGCCGGATGAGGAGTTCAATGTCGTTCGTTTTCAACAATTAACAAAACAATACATGAAGCAGATCTATGATAACAATCGCATACCGATTCTAGTGGGTGGCACCGGCTTCTATATTCAGGCGGTATTATATGATATTGACTTTACAGAGAATGTTTCGAATACGACCTATCGTAAGGAATTGGAGGAGCTGTTGATCAGAAAGGGTGCGCAGTATCTTCATGAGATGCTAACCAAGATCGATCCGGACAGCGCCAAAGCCATTCATCCCAATAACAGCAAACGGGTCATCCGAGCTTTGGAATTTGCTAAGCTAACGGGGGATAAGATCTCGGAGCACAACGAAGAACAAAGAGGAAAAGAGTCACCTTATCATTTCTGTTATTTTGTACTAAATAAGGACCGCGCAAAGCTCTATGAGACCATTAACCAACGTGTTGATATGATGCTGGAGCAGGGACTTCTCGATGAAGTGAAGTCCTTAGCCGCGAAAGGCTATCATCGCAATCTGGTAAGTATGCAGGGACTTGGCTACAAGGAAATACTAGCCTACCTTGAGGGTGAGTGTAGCCTACAGGAAGCCATCGAGCTTCTGAAGAGGGATACCAGACATTTCGCTAAGAGACAGCTTACCTGGTTCAAGAGAGAGAAGGATGTCATCTGGGTGGACAAGGATCATTTTCCCGGAGAAGAAGCCATCCTTGCTCATATGATTGCCTTACTGAAGGAGAAACAG
>JAEYXC010000256.1 GCA_023428655.1 Bacillota bacterium
CCGACGACTGCAGTAATCGTCCTTCAAAGTATGGGAGCTGATGCCGTGGGAATTAATTGCTCCACCGGACCCGATAAGATGCTTCCAATTATTCGCGACATGAAGAAATATGCTTATGTACCGATTATGGCAAAGCCGAACGCCGGGATACCTAGGCTGGTAGAAGGGGAAACGTATTTTCCCTTGGGACCTGCAGAATTCGCAGAACAGATGGAGCAGTTAATGGAGGCGGGAGCGGATATTGTCGGAGGCTGCTGTGGAACAACACCGGAGCATATGAAGCAGCTTGTGAATAAAGCCGATGGGAAACGAGTGAAGGAAAGAAGAAAGGAGCATGTCAGAGCCTTAACCACGGAGCAATTAACGGTGGAAATTCCCTTAGAGGGTCCTTTTATGCTTGTTGGGGAGAGAATTAATCCTACCGGTAAGAAAGAGCTGCAGGCAGAGCTGAAGGAGGGAAAGCTGGATATCATTACTCAGATGGCCTTTGAACAAGCTGAGCTTGGAGCGACGTTCTTAGATGTGAATGTTGGGATGAACGGAATTGATGAGAAGGAGGTTATGTTATCCGTTATGCAGGAGGCGCTCAATGCCTCAAAGCTGCCTCTTTTCATTGATTCTAGTCATGTATCGGTTGTTGAAGCGGCACTCCGGATATACCCGGGACGTGCTATGATTAATTCGATCTCCTTAGAGAAGGAAAAGTTTGAAGCACTGCTGCCGATTGCTAAGAAATATGGAGCGATGTTCATTCTCTTGCCCCTTTCCGACCGTGGCTTGCCCAAGGATCTGGAGGAGAAGAAAGAGATTATTCATACAATATTAACAAGAGCGACTATGCTGGGTCTGTCGAAGGAGGATATTGTCATCGACGGTCTGGTGACTACGGTAGGTGCGAATAGAAATGCAGCACTGGAGACCTTGGAAACCATTCGTTATTGTAAGGAGGAGTTGGGAATAGCCACGGTCGTGGGTCTTTCGAATATCTCCTTTGGACTTCCGGAACGCCAGTTTATCAACAGTACCTTCTTATCCTTCGCGATACAGGCAGGACTTACCATGGCCATTGCCAATCCATCCCAGGATCTCTTGGTCAATACCGCGTTGGCTGCGGACCTCCTTCGTGCGGTAGAGGATGCGCCGCAGCGCTATATTGATCGAGCAACGAAGCGGCCGACTACGATTACAGCAGGACTACAAACCTCCCAGAGCGGTGATTGGAAGGGAACGGAGAGGACGGTCCCGTCTTTGGAGCAGCCAACTAATCAGGAGGCTTCCCAAAATACTAACAGGCAAGCGATCCATACCGCGATTGTGAGAGGCAATCGAAAGAATATTATTTCCTTGGTGGAACAGGAACTTGGTGAAACCTCCGCTCAAAAGCTGATCGAAGAGACTTTGATTCCTGCGATTAATGAGGTTGGTAATCTCTATGATAGACAGATTTACTTCCTGCCGCAATTGATTGCCGGAGCTGAGACCATGAAGCTTGCCATCGATTATCTCGAACCAATGCTGAAAAAGGACAGCAGCGAAGACACCAAAGGTACGATTGTAATTGCTACGGTTGCCGGTGATATCCATGATATCGGTAAAAACCTGGTTACCTTGATGCTTAAGAATTATGGCTTCCGTGTCATTGATCTTGGCAAGGATGTTCCTGCTTCCCTCATCGTCCAGACAGCAAAGGAGGAGGGAGCGGATATTATCGCCCTGTCAGCATTGATGACGACCACCATGGTTGAGATGAAGCGTGTGGTTCAAGAAGTCAGAGAACAGGGGCTCAATGCAAAGGTTATCATCGGCGGAGCAGTGATCACCGACAGCTATGCAAAGGAGATTGGAGCGGACGGCTATTCCGAGGATGCTCGGTCCGCAGTAATATTGGTAAAGGATTTGCTGAATAGGTAAGTAGTAACCAGTATTTTTTGTTCTGGATTTTGGTTTCAAAAGTTGCGTTTTATTTCCAAATATTCAGGTGTCGGTTACAAAAATTGCATCTCACTTTACAAAGTGGCATCTCGCTTTGCTATTAAGTAAAATAAAAATAAAGTTTTGTGAAACTATATGAATGTCAATAATTATTTATCGAAAAACGATAAATAATTATTGACATTCGTGTTTTGCTATGCTATATTAGCATCAAGAAAAAGGAAAGTTGATAAGGTAGGAGGTTATGTTCATCATGAGTAAGAGTCCATTGGTCCGAGTAACCAAAATATTATTGGATTTTATGTTCTATGTCGGAATTGTTGTCTGTGCCACAGTTCCTTTAAGCTTTCGAATTGCAGGCAGATATTTTAAGATTTTTGCCGAGTATTATATTCCCTTTTGCATTATTTTTATCATTGCCGGTGTGTTTGCTCTTGTTATTGTATGGGAGCTACGCACCATATTTAAAACGGTAATGAAAGAGGATCCCTTTGTCAGAGAGAATGTCAGGTCATTAAAAAGAATGGGAATCAGCTCCTTTTGTATAGCATTTGTGATGCTATCCAGGCTTTTATTTGTGATCACACCGGCAGCCCTTGTACTGGTGGCAGTATTTGCAATTGCAGGATTATTTTCTCTTGTTCTCTCCCAGGTTTTTGACCAAGCAGTAACCTACAAACAAGAAAATGATTTAACCATTTAGGAGGTGCCACACATGATAATTGTTAATCTGGACGTAGTAATGGCACAGAGAAAGATAGGCTTGACCGAGTTGGCAGAGCAAGTGGACCTTACAATGGCTAATCTCTCAATACTTAAGAATAATAAAGCGAAAGCAATTCGGTTCAGTACCCTTGAGGCCATATGTAAGGCTTTAAATTGCCAACCCGGTGATATTCTTCAGTTTGTTGATGAGGAAGTGTGATGAAGAGAAAGTATGATAGGAGGAAGTGTGTAAGGAGGAAGTCAGAATAAGTGGTAGGAGGATCCGCTTCCTAGGACTTACCCATGGCTTTCGCTGATTTATATAACATAGATGATGAGGTTAAGCGCTTATCACAACCGATGGAATTTGTATCTGTTGGTACATCTGTTTTATTGAAACAATTTCGTGAATCTTTAATAAACTAGAACGAATTTGAAAGGAGATAAAGAAGGAATGGAAAAATTGAATATCGTTTCTACTGAAGAGGAGCAAAAGGCGTTGCTTCAGGAGGAAATACAGTCCGCAGTCGTGAGCGTTCCAAAAACATTGGAATCACCCCTGCTTAATAAAGTGCGCCAAAAATTCGAGATAACCGGTCTGGTCAGTCTCCTGTTCGGCGGATTCTTTGCCTTAAGCTTCTATCGAGCGGAGGCCGGAATTAACATTTTCTTTTTCACCATAGTAATGATTGGGTTATTAAGTTATGTTATGAGACAATACGAGCTTCCCATGAAGCGAGGAACCTATTTTTATTATCTCGGTTCTCTGTTAGCAGGTCTTTCCTCCGCCTTAACAGCAAGTGATACGCTGCAACTGATGAATCTGGTGCTAAGCATCTGCTTGCTTAACCTCTCCCTGCTGCATCAGCTTCATTACAAAAAGAGCTGGGATGTACTGGATTATCTTAAGAAAATGTTTGGTATGCTATTCCTTGGATTTGCATCCATCGCAATGCCCTTTATAGACGGTCTGAATTTCTTAAAGCGGACGAAGGTGTTTAAGAGCGAGAAGGGCCGCAATATATTTGTCGGTATATTGATATCACTGCCTCTTCTATGGATCATTATCGCACTGCTTTCCCAGGCGGATATGATTTTTGGAGATATGACGAAGGAAGTGACTGAGCTGATATTTTCGGAGGAGATAATCGTAATTACCTTGATGATTCTTTTTGGCTTCTTCTCCTGCTATTTAATATTATGTGGAGCAGCGGCTCAGACCGGAAAAGAAGAGAAGTTAAGAAGAAAGGGAGCGTCTCAGATTGCAGTCACCGTAATTCTTTTAATCACCTTGTTATATTTCATGTTCTGTAGCCTGCAGCTTGTATATCTGTTCAGCAACGGACTTTTTGCATTACCGGAGGGATATACCTTTGCAGAATATGCAAGACGAGGCTTCTTTGAACTGCTTGCGGTAGCAATCATTAATGTAGTATTAATGCTTATCACCACCGCTTATTTTGAGGAGAGCTCATTCCTTCGCCTTCTTTTAACTCTAATGACCATCTGTACCTATATTATGATCGGATCAGCCACTTACCGGATGCTGTTATATATCGGAGCCTACCATCTTACCTTTTTGCGAGTGTTTGTATTATTGGCATTGGTGGTGATATCCTTGGTTTTAGCAGGAGTGATTCTATCGGTATATCGAAAGAGCTTTCCGCTATTCCAATATAGTGTTGGGGTAATTACCCTTTGTTACCTGGCTTTTTCCTTATCAAAGCCGGACTGCTATATTGCAGCCTATCTTGAGGAGCACAAACCGGTTCTTTCCGTTGAGGATGCGGCTTTTATGGTTCAGGAGCTATCTCTTGATGCAGCCCCGGTAGTATTACCCCTATTGTCGGACAACAGCAGATGGACGGAGGAAGAGAACACAAATGCCGAAGCCCCCACCACCTATGTATCCTATGAGGACGATAGAATGGTTGCATACGAGACATTGGATTATTATAATGCGACCTATTACAATATGATTCAGCAGGAGAACAAGGAGAGAGATTTACGAGATTATAACTTTTCTCTCGCTAGGGCGCGCAGCTTGTCCCTCATCCATCCAATTCAGTACCAAAGATAAGTTGAGATATATTTCCTGATAAAAGTTGAAGATATTTACACCAAAAGTAAGTTGTTATACATGAGTGTGCATATCAGAGCTTTGTGCCGCATTACTCCAAAGGATTGCACAACCGGCACACATACTCTAAAGGAGGTAATATAATATGAGTTTAAAGGTAAGGTTATACATCCTAGGTTTTTATGACCTATTATTAGCAATTGGCTCTGTCTATATGGTGAGGGAGCTGATTACTATTGAACATGGAAGCATCACGGAAGCTCCAATGAAATGGTTGCTAAACCCAGCATTTGCGGATAGGATCCCGTTAGGAATTACCGTGTTATTACTTTTTGGTATTGGTAATATGGCAGCCTCCATATGCTGCTATATCAAGCAAAGACATTTATCCTGGATATTATCTGCAGCGGTGGCCAGTTTCCTATATGTATTGCTAGTGCTACAGGTACTGTTGACCGGAGTATGGCAGCTATCAACCGGATTATTCTTTGCTTTCAGCATACTTCAGATGTTCTTCTGCCGCATGGTTTATATGGGGCAGAAGAGGAGAGAAAAGAGATATATAGGTCTGAGAGGTTATAGCTAAAGCCTTATGTTTCTAAAAATATTATAAAGTAATTCTTATCTTTGTAATTTGGGAGTTTATTTTCCTGCAATGTGTGATATAATCTGCTTGTTAGGCACTTCAAAAGGAGAAGAATGGAAGGGCTGGGTAAGCAAATATGACAGAGAACACGATAAAAAATAATATTAATATAGAATATAAGATTGATATCATTATCCCCACTTATCGCTCGGACGAGAAGCTGGATCAGCTGTTGACTATGCTATATCGACAAACGGTTAAGCCAAACCGAGTGCTGTTGCTTCATACCATTGAGCAGGAGGGGCAGGAACAGAGGATTCCGCAAATCGATGGCGCCAATATTGCGGTAATACCAGTGCAGAAGAAGGATTTTGACCATGGTGGAACAAGAAAATTCGGAGCCTCATTATCCACTGCTGATATTTTGATGTTTATGACTCAGGATGCAGTCCCGGTGGATGAATATTTGATTGAGAGACTGCTGGAGCCATATTCGGATCCTTGGGTCGCAGCGACCTATGCAAGACAATTAGCGGATAATAGTGTGGGCTTGGTGGAACGCTATACCAGACAGTTTAACTATCCGAAGCATAGCAGGGTAAAAGCCATAGAGGATATAAAAGAGCTGGGGATTAAGACCTTTTTCTGTTCGAATGTATGTGCAACCTATCGGAATTCGGTATATACCAAGCTGGGTGGCTTTGTTGATCGGACGATTTTTAATGAGGATATGATTATGGCTGCTGCAATGCTTCGTTCTGATTACCGAGTAGCTTACGTAGCAGATGCGAAGGTAATGCATTGTCATAACTATTCTTATTT
>JAEYXC010000469.1 GCA_023428655.1 Bacillota bacterium
TACCCCACGGGTCAGTAGCCACATCGAGAGTTACTCTCATTTTTGTATTAATAATCTCTCTGGAGGTTAAGGTCTCATCCAGCTCCAAATCACCGATAATATTACGAAGAGTCGTTGCCGTCAGATTCTCAATAGCCATCAGAGGATGCTCGACACCGTAGGTGTACAACTTCGGGTCGGTAATCTGAAAAAACACTACCGTGTCAATCTTCATTGTTACATTATCCTTTGTAATTACCGGCTGGGGCGGAAAATCCACCACCTGCTCCTTCAAAAGTACCCTCTTGGCAACTTTATCAATCAGCGGCATCTTAACATGTATCCCTACATCCCAGGTTGCCTGATAGCCACCGAGACGTTCCAGAATATAGGCATTGGCCTGCGGAACGATCTTAATACAGGATGCAAGAATAAGTAAGATTAATACTACCAATATAATTACTAATACCTGTCCTAATTCCATATTATTCCTCCTCCTTATAGATACTTACTATTAATTTTACTCCTGTGATACCATGAATTTTTACCTTGGAGCCTTTCTCAATAATTACTTCCTCCAGGGCTTTTGCTGACCATTCCTGTCCGTCAACAACAACTTGACCAACAGCATTCATATTATCTATTGTAGCCGTAACCATGGCGATTTTACCGATTACACCCTCATAGTTCGTCTTTGTCCTTTTAGGATTAAAATATCTCATTACGAAAGGTCTAGTAAAATATAATAGAACCACGGATACCACAAGGAATAGTATTACTTCCAGAAGCAGGCTGTCATAAAACAGGGATACAATAAAGGCAACTAAGGCCCCACCTGCAAACCAAATCGTAGTCAATCCAAGAGTAATTATTTCTATAAATATTAAAACTGCGAGAATAATAAGCCACAAAATCGAATTTGTCATCTAAATTCCCCCTTTCCGTATCTGTTTCTTCTATTCTACCCGTTTTCCCCATAATCCACAAGAGAAAGGTTTGCTTTTTAATGTTAATTTAATGATCTACAAAAAAAGGAGCGTGCTATCTACACGCTCTTGCATTCTATCCTATGAGATAATATCTATGTAACCTGCTATAACTGTTGTTCTCTGCTCTCTTTGATGCTGAGTGCAATTCCAAGGTTGCCGTTACGGCACCTCAACGCATCAATAAATTCCTTTTCCGTATCCTCGGACTTAAGAATAATATCATAGCTAAGCTCAAACAGAGTTCCCATATTACTTGTTTTCACCCTCTGCAGCTGCACATAGCTGGTATATTCTGAGAATATTTGATCAAACACCCCATGATAGTTCAGATCCTCCGGTATCGTAATGCGAAGTCTCTTCTCCCTCTGTCTGGAAATTCCGAAACCCGACTTTGTCACTAGAACAATCACGGCACTGATGAGAATCGCAACCACAGAACCTAAGGTTAGATATCCCAGTCCAACTGCTAACCCCACTGCCATTGTTAAGAATACAAAGGAGATATCCTTGGAATCACCCGGTACACTGCGAAACCGCACAATCGTAAAGATTCCTGCCATGGAGAAGGCTCTCGCCAGGTTCCCGCCAATCAATACGATTACAATCGCCACAATCGTCGGCAGAATAATCAGACTTAGAACAAAGCTTGCTGAACGATCCCTTCTAGGAGTGGTGAGAAAATATGCACAACTGATTACCGCCCCAAGCAGTAACGATACCGCAATGCATATCATAACCGATCTGATGCTGATGGACAAGTCCGAAGTCAAGGACATACCCTCGAATATCGTATCAAACATAGTTTTGGACTCAGACATATCTATCCCCCTATACGCACTTAATTTTGTTATTCATAAGCTTTGCTATCCCGATATCCCCTTGTCGTAGTGCCTGTTTATACTCCTCACCATACTTCGAGAAAGTGGTCGGATAGATTTGATAACTGGATAACAGCTTGGCGAACCAAAGGGGTGCTGCCCCTTTCAGCTTTACCTCCATAATCCACAAGTCCTCCGGTAATAACAGCTCCCCGTAATTACCTCTTTCCAGACCCAGATCATAACGTCGCGACCTTATGTTTGTGTCAAAGGTTACTCGAAAGCTTGGATCTTCCTTTCCGAACATCGCATTTCTGTCATAGGAAAGATAAAGGGTCGGAGCTAAGCCCGGATAACGTAGCAGAAAATAGTCCACCTCACTGAGTATTTGCTCCCCCAGCGGCTTTTTCGCTTTCGGTCTCTGATGCTCCTCTATGTACTGGTAGGCTTCTCCCAGAATGAGAGAAGTACGTCTTTTATTCACCTGACTGTTACACTTCTTCTTAATCTCAAGATACACCTTGTCCGATACACTCACAACGCCATAGCTTCGAAGTCTGAGTTTTTCTTTATATGCTGGCTTCTCGATTGATTTTCGAATGATTGCATGATCCGGTGTATCATAATAGATATTGCATATGGTATAAAAATCACCATTTCGGCTATAGGAATCCGGCTCCATATAATCCTCCAGCCGCGACTTAATTACTCGGTAGATCTCGTCCGTAATTATGAACTTTTTCTCAGTACGGTTAAATACCTCAATTGCCATGACCACCATCTCCCGAATAATCCGATTCTTTCAGCTATCTGATTATAATCGTAGGATACTATTAAAAACGATCCATATACATGCTAAGTGCATTGTAATACTTTTCCTTACTGGTAGCAAGCCTTAATCGAGCAGCTTTGTTATCAGATATTGCTATCCGTACCGCTTAACGCCTTCTCTGTCTCGCTGTCTCATACATTAATATTGCTGCCGCTACGGCTGCATTCAACGATTCCACTCTTCCCGCCATAGGGATTTTAATTAAGGTATCCGCGAGGTCGGAGGCCTCCTTCGTTAATCCATTGGCCTCATTCCCAATCAAAAGAGCACATCTTTTTCGAAAGCTCCCCTCGGTATCATAAGGAATCCCCTGAAGATGTGCTGCATATATTTCTATTCCCCAGACTTTCACTTGCGCCAGAACCTCATAAAAGTCTTTGGCCTGGTAGAAGGGAACACGGTAAATAGACCCCATCGTAGCACGTACTACCTTAGGGTTATAGATATCCACAGAGGAATCACTCAGAATAATACCTGTTACACCGGCACCCTCCGCTGTTCGAAGCATTGTTCCCAGATTCCCGGGGTCCCTGATATCCTCTAATAATAACAAGCATGCGTTCGGGTCTGACATTATTCTCTCCAGAGAATAATGAGCTGCATTTACCATTCCCATAATTCCTTGGGGGGTCTTTGTCTCAGAGACCTCCTTGAATACCGCATCAGTAACGATTTCATAATCAAGACCATCAAAATAATCCGGCTGATTGCCTATCAGCTCCCGAAAGAGGCTCTCACATACATAGGTTTTCTTAAGGAGATTGTCAGCCCTGGCTTCTTCAAACATCTTAATACCCTCGATTATGAATACACCCTGCTCTTCTCTTTCCTTCGCCTTCCTCTGCAGTAGGTTCAGATTCTTCACCTGCGCATTACTCATACTGCTAATGACTGTCTTCTGTCCCATATCTAACCTCTCACATATCCTTTATGAAGAAGGCAAGCTTTCTCCTTTATGCCTCCTGTAAATTACTTAGCTTAGCAGCCTGATCAGCCGCAATAAGGCTATCGATCACAAAGTCCAAATCTCCGTCCATTACCTTATCAATCTGGTACATCGTTAAGTTAATTCGATGATCGGTCACACGTCCTTGCGGGAAATTATAGGTTCTTATTTTCTCTGAGCGGTCACCGGTACCAACCTGACTTTTTCTTGCCTCCGCTTCTGCATTACGGGATTTCTCCAGCTCTAAATCATACAGCTTCGCACGTAATACGCGAATTGCCTTATCCTTATTCTTCAGCTGGGACTTCTCATCCTGACAGGAGATAACAATGCCTGTAGGGATATGAGTCAAACGAACCGCTGAGTCAGTGGTATTAACACACTGACCTCCATTACCGGAGGAACGGAAAACATCAAACTTACAATCGTTTAGATCAAGCTCTACATCAACCTCCTCAGCCTCGGGCATAATGGCAACCGTTGAGGTAGAGGTATGGATACGGCCACCGGATTCTGTGACCGGAACACGCTGTACACGGTGTACACCACTCTCATATTTCAGCTTTGAGTATGCACCCTTCCCATTAATCATAAAGATAACTTCCTTATATCCGCCAATCCCATTCTCGTTCATGGTCATAACATCAATCTTCCAACGGTTACGCTCCGCATACATTACATACATACGATAGAGCTCCGCAGCAAATAAAGCCGCTTCATCACCACCGGCTCCGCCTCGAATCTCAACGATTACATTTTTTTCATCATTTGGATCCTTCGGTAATAACAGAATCTTCAGCTCTTCCTCCAGCTTAGGTATTCTCTGCTTGCACTCATTCAATTCCTCTTTCGCAAGCTCGCGAAGCTCCTCATCACTTTCCTCATCCAACAGTGCAAGACTGTCCTCAATGCTTTTCTGATTCGCCTTATATTCCTTGTATTTCTCCACGATTTCACTCAGATCAGAATGCTCCTTCCGAAGCTTCTTATAATGATTCTGATCATTCAAGACATCGGGGCTCATCATCTCATCTTCAATTTCCTGAAAACGAATTAGAAGATCCTCTAACTTATCAAACATAATAATAACCATGCCTTTCCTCATAGCCTGCCATCCATGTAAATGAAACTAACCGTTCCCTCATGATGCAGAGCAAAATATTTGCAAAGTGAATCCTTAGAACGATTCACTAGATATTAACCCAAAAATACAACACTGCTTCCTTAGTGATCCTTATGTCATTCTTGCTGACACCACACGATCATGTCCACCCAAATCTTTTTTTATCATAATATCGGTAAAGCCTTCCTCAGTTAGGATTTTTTTCACCGCATCACCTTGATTATATCCTATTTCATAGAATAACAAACCATCCGGATTCAAATGTCTTTTTGCCTCCTTACTGATGCATCGATAAAATTCTAGTCCGTCCTTACTTCCGTCCAGAGCCATTCGTGGTTCATACTCCTTCACCTCCGGCATCAGTTCTTCAATATCGGAGGATGGAATGTAGGGCGGGTTGGATACCAATATATCAAAGCTTCCTTCTACATTATCAAAAAGATTACTCTGTATCCATTCTATCCTTACATTATGAGCAAGGGCATTCTTTGTTGCAACCTGTAGTGCCTGCTGTGATAAATCAACTCCAACTGCACGTTTGAGCCTACGAAGCTTTGCGAGGCTGAGGATGATGCAGCCGGAGCCGGTGCACATATCCAGTACCGTTTTATCTTCACAGTAATTGAGAACCTCTTCCACTAAAGTCTCCGTATCCTGTCTGGGAATCAGCACATGCTCATTCACCATAAACTCCAGACCCATGAACTCCTGGGTGCCGATGATATGCTGCAAAGGGATATGATCAGCCCGTTTTTGCAGCAGCTCAAGATAACGGTTCTTTCCATCCTCCTCTGCAAAGTAATCACCCTGCAGTAATAGATCCGTCCGCTTCAACTTAAATACATGGGCAAGCAGAT
>JAEYXC010000028.1 GCA_023428655.1 Bacillota bacterium
ATTAAATGATGATCATACGCCTTGAGTGTAATTCTCATTACTTGACTTGCCATAAAAAAAGCCGCCTCCTTTTCGCACTTAATTTCAGTACGACAAGTGGTGACTGTACACTTATCCGTGTGTATCTTCATATCTCATACATTTTGACAAATCGTTGCTGATTTGTCTCTCTGTGGTGTTTTATGAAGTTCTCCACACGTGTTATCTGCCCCAATGGCAGAACGCTATATGGTACAGTGACTTGTCGCCAGTTTCATAACTTGACCTTCGCTCCACGGAAAACCTACCCGGAATAGGTAGCAACCTCTCGTTTCAACGCTATCAATGTCACAACATTTGATATTATACACCATGAATATATCCTTTGCAAGTACTTTTTTTTAAGTTTCTACCCGAATTATCTCCAAATCTTCCTGTTTTATGTATAAAAGAGGGCAAAAGCAGTGATTGGCTCCTTCCCCTCCTTAGCTTCATCAATATCTCATATCATATGATTTTTATTATCTTTCCAAAATAGTTTTCCCTTCGCAGCTTTGGATTATATTACACTTGTAGAAGTAACCTGGCTTAATTTATTCCTCCTCCTTAACTACATAGATCGGACGTCTTTTCGTCTCAAGATAGGTTCGGGCCAGATATTGTCCCAGAATTCCGGTACAGAATAGCTGGACCCCTCCGATCAGACATACAATACATACCATGGAGGGCCAGCCTGCTGTAGGATCACCGTAGATCAAGGTCTTAATAATGATGAATATAATCATGACCAATGCAACCAGACAAAATATCATCCCAAATACGGAGGCCAGAGCGAGGGGAGCTGTGGTAAATGCAATAATTCCATCCATCGAATACAGGAATAGCTTCCAGAAGGACCACTTTGTTGTTCCGGCTGCCCGTTCTACATTGACATACTCCAGCCATTTCGTATGATAACCCACCCAGCTGAAAATGCCCTTCGTGAATCGGTTGTATTCGGTTAGCTCCAAAATAGAATCCACCATTTGCCGCTTCATGAGCCGATAATCCCTAGCACCATCAACAAATTCCGTTTTAGAGATTACATTAATCAAACGGTAAAAACACCGGGCAAAGAAGGACCGAATAACCGGCTCTCCTTTTCTGGTTACTCTTCTGGTAGCAACGCAATCATAATTCTCATCAACAATGGCATGATACATCTCTTCAATCAGCTCGGGTGGATCCTGAAGATCTGCATCCATTAATACAACATAATCACCCTTTGCCTTCTTTAGTCCGGCATAAATTGCTGCCTCCTTCCCAAAATTTCTGGAGAAGGAAATATAATGAAGCCTCTCATCCCTTTTGCGCAAATATCGAAGCGTATCCAGTGTACGGTCCTTCGATCCGTCATTGATAAAGATATATTCCCATTCCAAAAGCGGTAGTGTTGATGCAATCTTGGTTATCTCCTCATAGAATAACGGAAGCACCTCCTGCTCGTTATAACAGGGGACAACAACAGATATCACCTCAGCCATGGGTTGCCTCCTTTCGATGATAGAATATGATAATACCAAGGAATATTATAAAACCGACTGTGGATAGAATTGCACCCTCAAGAAGATAAGGGGTCCGATATCTTAAGACGATTTTATGGTTACCCTCCGGTAACTCAATTGCTGAATACATAATATTTGCTCTGGTAAGCTCAACCTCTTCTCCATCCACCCTCGCACTCCAGCCCTTACTATATGGGATGCTCAGTACCAGAATTCCCTTTGTGGACAGAGTAACCTCCCCCTCAATTCGATTATTGCTAACCCTCACCGATTCCATGGGTTCCTTACGGAGTTGATTCAGCTGTTGCTTAATATGCTTTGTCGATAGACTAAATACTTCGATTTGATCACAGCCATAGGTTCCCGTCTCAGGGAAGGTTATTCTGATCCAGTTCTTATTTTTCTTACCATAGCCTGCATTAACTAAGAAATCCACTTTTCCGAAGTAGGTATTATGATACTTATTTCGGATATTCACCCTTTTTGAAACTTCTCCTTCTCCCTTTACCTGAAAGGTTCTCATCAAAGGCCTCCTCTGATTGATCGTCAGATTGGAAAATCGCACATAGGTTTCTGATTTCTTATTTCCTGCAAATGCTAACGTCATCGACGCATTTTTTTTCATTACCCGAAATCCATCCCCTCTCAGCTCAATTCCATCATCCACATAGATGTCATAGTTTAATTCTTCAATACCGCTATTCATATCCTGCTGCGTTTCTCTTACATATCCTGTTCCTTCCTTTAGCACTGCGGAATATAACAAAGCATTCTGCTTTTGAAGAACTCCTAATTTATGAAAGGCTTCCTCCGTCATATAGCTATGAATGATATAGCCTAAGGGTAGGGCAAATAGATTCTCAAAGAGATAATAGGTCCGTGCATCAGCAACTTGGGTTTTCTTAAGTTCATATCCATAAGGCGCAGCATAACGATCCGTAGACACAAAGTATCTTACTCCAGCCAGTGCATTAAGAATTGTTCGGTTATCCTGATTCTCGAGACGATAGGCGGATCGCTGGCTTGTTACTTCCATCTGCTTATAGAACTCCGCTACATCTCCGCTCATCAAGCTGTAATAGAAGGATACATCATTATAGTTATGGATAAGGGCTTCATTGCGCACCCTGTCCCCATAGGTTTCCACTCGATACCAACCCTCCTCCATCTCGGATAAAAACTTTGGCAATCCTGAATCCGTATGCTCTCTGATTTCATGCACCGTAAGGAATTGCTCCGAATATCCCTTAAACTCTTTTGCATAAAACACGTAACCATTAAATGCAATATTACCGACCACCAACAAATAGATTGCCACACCGTACAGCCTTTGCCGTCCGGCAAAGCTCGACTTGTTTAGGAGCAATACCAGCAATGCCGTTCCCAGCAGAATAAAAAAGGAATACTTAACAATAGAATCCGAAGGTACAACAAAGGCCAGCACTGCATAACCTGTAATTCCTACTCCAATCAGTAGCTTTTCTCTTGTATTTAAGTGACACAGCTTCTCATAGGTAACAGTAAATACAACCGCCACTATGAAGGCTATGAGAAAATCCCATCGATTCGTAATATAAGTAAAGGCATTCATAAAGTAACCGAAGGCAGGAACAAATAACGCCAGCATGGATAGGAGAAATGTAATTGCCAGCTTATGATACCGTTTGTTGCTAAATGCAATCACAATACTGAAGCCCGTGATGGTTACAAAGGATAAATCAACCCAGTAAGGCGGGCTGATTCCGGATGCGAAGAATCCCTGTAGCGCGTATGCATAATAGGATGTATTATAATGGAACAAACTGGTAAGCAGCTCCGGCTTACTATTCATTCTTCCATTCTGCAGAAAGGCATAAATAATCGGAAGAAAGATAACTGCAGCCATGGACATGCCTAAGAGATAATAGCTCCCTGTTCGAAGACCGACAAGAAGGAAGCCACCTACTTTGCTCTTGGCTTTCTTATGAAATGTCGTGACATAACGAATAGTAACATAGATTATAGCCATTACCGTTAATATATATAGGAAGTAAAAATTGCTGATTGTACACACAAAGCTCATAATAATAAGCAGCTGTGGTCTTTTTCTTCGAAGCACCTCCTCCAAACCAATCAGCAGGAGAGGTAGATAAATCATGGGATTCAGAAAATAAGGGTGTCTGACCCCGGAGAAAAAGGTGTAACCACAGAAAACATAGATCAGAGCTCCAAGAACTACACCATTCCCCTTCCATCTCCAATATCTGCAGAAAACGATATAACTGATTCCGATGAGATAGAGTCGTAGTAAAATCAGAAGGGAATAAACAATCGGTGCATTAGCCCGAGTCATAAAGATGGATAGTATGGAAATCGGGTCTCCCAACCCATAATAATGAAGTGTCGTAATGGTATCAAAACCTAGCCCAATACGAAAATCCACCATTAAGAAGCCTCTCCCCAGAAATAAACCACGGAGCAGTTCACCATAATGCACAAGTATCGGGTAATGTTGATTAATCCCGTCAATATTCCATACAAAGGTCCGTCCCTCCTTGATAAAGGGCAGAAAGATAATAAGCAGAAGAAGTAAAAAGGTTATGCTGTATAATAGATACGGATTATTCCGAAGCTTTACTTTCATTCCGGTTCACTTGCCTCCTAGGTGAATGCTTTTTAAATATGAATAATCTGCTGGCAATATAATTAGCCAGTATGACAATGAAGTTTGATAGAAATTTCATGACCAAATCGTGCCAGCCCAATCGGTCAACAAACAGGTACATAATAAAAATATCTAACAGACCGGTAAACAGACGGCAGGCCAAAAAGAACGCAAATTCAAATAAAATTGCCTTTAATTCGTGATTACGGCTTCGAAAGACCAATAAACGATTCGTGATGTAAGCAAAGAGTACCGACCCCCACCAGGCCAACAGAGTACTTACCACGATCCCAATGCCAATCAATCTTGTACTCATATAATAAATCATGACATTTACTACCGTAGTACAACCGCCAAAGAAAATATATAAAATAAGCTCTCTATATTTTAGAAATGTCTTTTTCATAAAAACCTCTCAAGAAATCTGTATTGTATTCTTAAGTCTTAGCTTTTCACGAGGTTTTATTCAAAAACACAGCACAAGACGCCTCTGCCTTAAAGCCAATGGCTAAGGATTAGGTATCCATCGTCATAATCCCATGATATGCATCTAATCAACAAAGGCCTTCTCCATTATAAGAAGTTCTAATATTTTTATATTCGGGGTGTTTTCTAACCCTTATATATAAAAAAGGTATCCACTCAATCGGCATAAGTGTCTGCCCGAGTGGATACCTATGAAATAATATCAATTCTATCTTTCCCAACGACCGGAAGCACCACAGGGTAGCACTAATCCGTTGCTTGTTACAGGTAGTCCGATTTCATCCGCTGTGACCTTGCCCGCATATTTGCTACCGATCTCTTCGGAAATCATATAGGATAATACTCCTGCCTGAAGTCCGGTAGTATAAGAATTTAACAAGAAGAATAGGGGCTTGTCCGATAACAGCTTGGTACAAAGCTGAACAAAGGGATGTATGCTATCCTCTATCTTCCAGATCTCACCCTTAGGTCCTCTTCCATAGGAAGGCGGATCCATAATAATCGCATCGTATTTACTTCCTCGACGAAGCTCTCTCTCCACAAACTTTACACAATCATCAACGATATATCGAATCGGTGCATCACCAAGACCGGAGGCAACTGCATTCTCCTTCGCCCAGGTTACCATACCCTTTGAAGCGTCTACATGGGTGACCGATGCACCCGCTTTGGCCGCTGCTAAGGTTGCTCCGCCGGTATATGCAAAGAGATTCAATACCTTAATCATTCTTCCCTTCTCATTCTTAATCTTCTCTGAGAACCAATCCCAATTCGCTGCCTGTTCCGGGAAAAGTCCGGTATGTTTAAAGCTAAAGGGCTGAAGATGAAAGGTAAGCTCCTTGTAAGTAATATCCCACTGCTTTGGTAAGTCGAAGAATTCCCATTCTCCTCCCCCCTTAGTACTTCTATGATAATGCGCATTCGGCTTTTTCCAGCCCTTATGAGCCCTCGGTGTATCCCATATTACCTGCGGATCCGGGCGTATTAAGAGATAATCCCCCCATCGTTCCAGCTTCTCACCCTTCGAGGTATCAATCACCTCATAATCCTTCCAATCACTAGCAATCCACATAATAATCTCTCTTTCCGATCTTTTCTAATCATTCTGCTTGATAACAGACGATGCATCAAAGCATCCCGTTCATCCTTTCCTATTGTTACAGCTGAGATAATTGACAGGAATGTTTCAGTAAAACAGAATAATCTTCCCATTATTATAAACTAGGATCCCCTTAATTACAACTTAATTCCATTGATTTTCAACATACTTAAGTATCTGTCAATCTTGAACTTTCATACATTGTTTCTTCGGCCTTCCTATTACATTAAGCTTCCTCTCATGATTCTAACGATATTCTAACTTGACGCTGAAGTGATTTAGGAATAAACTAATAGCTGTAAGATGTTAACAAAAACCATGAAAAACCCAATGTAAGCAAGGTATTTACGGCAGATATGCACCTTTTGTAACTTACACTTGGGCAAAACAATAAATAAATTAAATGGAGGAGTATCGTATGGGAATTTTAACAAGATTCAGAGACATTATGTCCAGCAACATTAATGCACTTCTTGATAAGGCTGAGGATCCTGAGAAAATGATTGATCAATGCTTAAGAAACTTGAATAATGATCTTGGCAAGGTGAAATCGGAAACCGCTTCAATCATGGCGGAGGAGCAGAGAGCAAAAAGGGTTCTTGATGAGTGCAATGAGGAAATCAGCAAGATGCAGACCTATGCTGTGAAGGCTCTCGAGGCAAATAACGAAGCCGATGCAAGAAAATTCTTAGAGCAGAAGGCTAATCTTTCCACTAAGCTCCCCGGTCTTCAGGAAGCCTATAATCTGGCTCATACCAATGCAACCCACATGAGAGAAATGCATGATAAGCTGGTTGACGATATCAATGAGCTGGAAGCACGTAAGGATATGATCAAGGGTAAATTGGCCGTTGCAAAGACGCAGGAGCGTATTAATAAGATGGGTTCCTCTGTAGCAAGTGCAAATGATTCCATCGCAAGCTTCAAGAAATACGAGGAGATGGCTGATAAGGCTCTGGACAAAGCCAATGCCATGGCAGAACTGAATAACTCCTCTGCCGAGCAGACCATTGAGGACCTTAAGGATAAATATAATGCTAACTCCAATGTAGAGGATGAGCTGGCGGCATTAAAAGCAAGCTTAGGTAAATAGGAAGCAGCAATGCTCTTGTAGTAATAGAATGTCCGCAAATGAAAGAAGCCTTTTATTTGCGGACATTTTGTCAA
>JAEYXC010000060.1 GCA_023428655.1 Bacillota bacterium
TTAAGATTAACTTTTTCCCCAGTAGCTTAGCAATTGTATAACAGCGCTCCAGAGTCGTTCTGGTCGGAGCATGGCGTTCTGACAGGAATTGAATTGTGAACACCACAATCAAATCGGAATCCCTCTCCTCCTTGGGAATCGGCTCCAAATCAGATGCAAAGATATTCTGATATCCGAAGAAGGCTTTTTGATATAGGTCCTTTAATAAGCCGCTCGTAGTAGCATCCATGGAGACCTTATTCATTAATCCATACCGTTTACACTGATTCCAGATAAAGAAACGGTTACTTTCATTAAGATACTTATTTTCAATCGTATTTTGAATTAAGCCATTGAGATAATGGGGTTTCTTAGTTACCTGCATTAGAAAGGACAATAACGCAATTGATCGTACGATATCACCCGGATTATGTAATTGAGCCGCATCATCGAGTATACTGCAGGTAGTATAGTACGTGAAAAAGGAATCGTCCTCCATCTCCCCTTCCAGCTGCTCAAATAAATCATACATATTCAGAATATCTTCTTTTTGTAAGCTATCCAGGTCATAAAATATCTGGTTGATGATATCACCATTAAAATCATGCATATATTGAAGCTTTTGAAAACCCTCGAATACGAAGCCCGGTGCAGGGGTATCAATGGGCTGTGATAGCTTAATTTCTATTTTTACATCCGATAACACCGGCTCAAACAAATAGTGGTAAGAGTCAACTTCATAATATTTACGAAGCACCTTGGCCTTTTTGTCTCTGGAAGCCTCCTCTTCTTGCTGGCTTTCTTTCTCTTTAGCCAGCAATCGATAATCGCAGACCGGAATTGAAGTTCCCCTCCAATTAAGCTCTGAGCAACCGGTATACACGACCTTATGGATTGCTTCTGAATCATGAAACGGAAATGACATGATGGTTTTATATTCATGATATAACTCATAGCTAATATTTTGATTTTGAAAGTACATAAATTGATGAAAGGTCTGATGATATAATCGGTAAATTGTAAAAAACAAATCCGGAAAATCGGACATAAAAACATAGGTGGAGCTTACATCCTTCTTATCCAGTACACGGTCAATCTCGGAAATGATATTACCTGGTCCATTAATACTATCATCTAAATTGGTATATAAATAGATTTCATCCCCCAGCAAATCCAACTGCTCCAGAAAGGCTCCCAACTCTCCCTCAACATTTTCTTGGCAACTAATAAAACAAAATATTTTTCTCATATATGTCTCCCGATCCCTTCTAACCATCTGAATTATTAATTAACCGTGCTATTCGAACATGTTGTACAGTGCATTCATATCCAACATCTTATCATCCACATAATAATCTGCATTGGGCTTACCAAAATGCAGCTCATGATATTTCAGTCCCCATAACTCAAGCTGCTGCTCTGTAATAGCCTTCCAGTCAATACCGGTTACATATCCTCTCGCTGTATGCAGTATAATGTAGTTTCCCATATCATACAACCTATTAATTAGTGGAATCATTCTTTCATTTGGTTGTGATAAAGCATAATTATTTGTCGCCTCAAGCATAGCTATCACACCATCGATATCAAATACAAAACGCTGCTTTCCGGAGGATATTTTTAAGTATTCCTCCGCTTTATGAAATTCCTCTTCCGTATCAATATCGTAGTTTTTCGCCATCTCATATCCAGCGATAAGTTTACCTGACATGGAACGCTGTTCCAAGATAACCTTCCCTCGGACTACATCAATGCATGCATTTTGATAATACACCTTCGGAAGCTGTTGTCTTGGCATATTATAGCATTCCTTGATGTCCTGAATGAGTGGAGTAATCGTACCATCCTGCTGTTTATGCCACATCTTATATGGTATCTCCTGTGCCGGTGCAATACTCCTAACTGAATCAAATTGATCCTCCTTCATCAGGATCTCAATCATTGCATCGATATCCGAATACTCCCGTATCGGATAGGTAGGGCGCAGCTGGACCACAATATCCGCCATATAGCCTTCCTTTTCCTTCAGAAACTGCAAACAATGGTAAAATACATCGATATCAAGAGCTGTATCACTGGCATATTCCTCCGGGCGTAGAAAAGGTACTTCTGCACCATATTCCCTGCCAATCCTTGCATACTCTTCACTATCAGTACTTAAAATAATTCGATTGATATATTTTGATCCTCTTGCATGATCAATGGAATAGGCAAGCATGGGCTTCCCATTAATCAATCGGATATTCTTATGTGGGATACTTTTTGATCCGCTTCTCGCAGGAATAATCGCTAATATATTCATGCTCCACCTCTTTCGCTACCTATATTCCTCTATAACCTGATTCAATATCGGAAGAATGAAATCACAAGCCTCCCTCATCCTAGTATAGATCAACTCGGTTGATTGATAAGAGGATAGCTCATTTCGTTTCTGGTCGTTTGTCATTATGTACATGTTTCCTATATCGTCGGTTCCGGCACTTAATATATACTGATTAATCAGTGTGAATATAGGCGTATTCTCTATCTCGGCATTAGTTTGTTGAAGTCTTCTAACCAATCGTCGACTTTCAGAGGAAGCACCTTGATTCAGCATGATATTCGAGGATAATTTCTGGCAATCATAAATTGTTCGGCGTGCTTTCTCCTGAATTTCTAATAATTGTGCTCTGGTTGCCAACAAATGATCCTTAACCTGTATTATCTCCTTCTCATCAAAGGTGGGGTCCATCCCCTCCAATATGCTAAGGCAATCAACCTCCGTATTGCAGTACTGCTTCAACACCTCTTCTAGGGTCATGATCCGTGTACCCTTAATCATAGCTCCCCCTTCGGTTGCGTCGATAATGTCATAATCAGGAAGCTGTAGAATCACCGCTTCCAACCATCTTAAATAGGAGTACCAATCGAATCTGGTCTGAATTTTATTGCCATAAATATCATCCACAAATAACTCAATCAGACCGTTATTCCACTCTGGAAGGTAGTTCATCCCTGCATGGGATAGTCCATTCTGATAAGCAAGATCCGATCCTACCAAAACCACACGCCAAAAGCCGGCAGACACTACAATGGAAAATACCGCTGTCGTAATAGAGCCTCCCGTGGATACGGATACAAACTCCTTCCCAAGCATAGCATAGATGCTACTCATAAAATCGGAGCAGTGAAAGATGATTTTTTTACCCTTATGCCCGTCAAATATATCGCGACTTCCCTCCAGCTTGCATAACATCGGTGTAGAGAAGCCCTCCGGATCGGAAGCCGCTTTGATATTCTTTACAGAATCCAGATGGGCTATAAAATCCGGTTCGATCCCATGTTTAATTAAAGTCTCATAAGCACGATCAACGGAAATAATGATTGCTTTCCCCTTTGCTTCTTTTAATGTATGTATATTTTTAAGTAAGGAGGGACCCGCTGACACAATGATTATCGGAACGTCCTTAGGCATCCTCTTCTGAAGATCCCAAAACGTGATGGAATCCCCTAAATATTTCATATTGTGTATTGTATTATAAACGATTGTCTTTCCTAATTTCTCGTGAGTGTTCTTGGTTACAATGCATCCCAGAAGGTTATCCTGTATGATTCCATGAAAATATTCATAAGCGGTAGGAAATAATACATCATAATTGGGATGAAAGCACTCGAGCCGCGAGTAGAGATTCATCCAAGTAAAAATTCTCGAAACATACAGCGGGTATTCGCTCTCATTGACCTCCTGAACAATGAGAAGCACCTTAGTATCGCTTAGAATATCCGTCATTCTATAATGCTCTATTACATATCGAAAAATCTGATATGAGGGTTCATATACGATGACATAATTTTCTTTGTCTAATTTTTTTAGCATTTCACGCAAAAAAATACCGTTGCCCAGTCCA
>JAEYXC010000116.1 GCA_023428655.1 Bacillota bacterium
ACCAGGCTTGTACTATAATCGATATTCTCGGTATCCGGGCTGGTCATTCGCCTCTTCTCAATCGTGGGTACGATTAAAAAGGCAGTGACTGCGATACCGATAATAATACCAAGTACCAGATTGACAAACACCATAATATTGGGCTTGTCCTCTCGATAAGAGGATATTGGCATAATTGCTCCGGACGTGGAGTGCTCTGCCTCCGGATTACTTTCCGGATCCTTCCCGTTCCCTTCCGGTATTTCAAGCTCCTTCAGGTAACGAAGTGTCGTCGTGTTAGACACATCAATCTTTGCTGCTTTATATAGATACCTCCTGGCTTTATCGTTCTCCTTCTGTTTCATATGAAGGAGTGCCAGTAGATGATAGGCTCTGATAAAATGCGGGTTCAGGCTTACAACCTTCTTTAACTGGATGACGGAGAGGTCATCGCTTCCCTGCTTTGCCAGTGTTAATGCTGTGTTATAGCGCTTTATAGCCTGATTCAGTGCATCTAACCTTGTAGGGTTGCTCTGCACCTTGTTAATGTATTCCTCCGCATCATTTTCCAAGGGTTGGAAGTGGCGACTGATTACCCATTCACTGAGGGCTGCTACCGTCTCTCCCATCTCAAAATAGATAAGACCCAGAAGATTCCTCGCATTCGTGTTCTTTTTATTCAGTTCAAGGCTGCTTTTCAAAGAGAGAATGGCCCCGGATAGATCTCTAACCTTTGCTCTCGCTAAGCCGTTATTATAATATTGATTGGACGCTCTATAGATTCTACGATAAATCGTCATATCGGTACCGCACCGATCACAGCGCTTCTTCTTGTCCGACATATTACTTCCGCAATTCGGGCAAACCATATCATCCCCACCTGTTCGTTTAATCTTTTCGTTATTTATCCTTGTTCCCCATCAGTACTTCCTTTAAAATATCCGTCACATCCGTCAGATCATTATTATTGATCACATCCTCTGCTTGCTCTACCTCTAAGCTTGGTTGAAATTTATCGATCTCTTCATCAAAATTAATCATATCTGGTCCTCCGTAATCGTTAGGTGGATAATTCTATTTGTCAAAATCTCTTTCCATTTCATAATACTATAAAAGTAAGAAAAATCAAGAGTTTCAAGTATTTTCTAGGAAAATATTATTAACATTATAACTTATTTTACATAATAATTCAATCAAATTCAACCTATTCCATTCGACAAGGATAGATTAGCTTAGCTCCCCCTATTAATGATGCTGTAATTAACCCCAGGAAAGCTATGAGCTCTTTATAAGCGAGCTTTGATGGCTCTGGTCAATCATTTTATATGGATAGTATCATGAACCTAATCATATACTAATAATGGAAGGGTATCCTCCTGCCAGAAGAGCTTTTAATGCATAGGACCGAAACTCCTAAGTATTCAAAAAAGTTAGCTTCGCAAACTTTTTATGAAGCATGTATTAAAAAGGTGCCTAAAACAGGCACCTTTTATAAGCGTTTTGTTTGACAAATCCGGAATAAAGTGGTAAATCTTAACTATATCCATAAGCAAAACCCGATAAATCCTATAATCTATAGATCGATTGGAGCGATGATATGATTAAATCTACAATTCGTTTGATTGGCTTATTGTCAAGGAAAATAAGGGATGATCATGTTGCAGCCTTCTCCGCACAGGCTGCCTTCTTTATCATCATTTCATTTTTCCCCTTTATCATGCTGCTACTTAGTATCATAAAATACTTTCCCATTGAAGAAGAAAATATGCGACTGCTGAGCCAAGCCTTTCCGACAACGGTCAATTCCTTAATTGAATCCATAATCTCTGAGATCTATCGCACCGCTGCCTCTACCACCTTAATCTCTGCAACCATTGTGACCACCTTATGGTCCGCGGGCAAGGGTTTTCTGGCAATCATGAAGGGACTGAATTCCGTATATGAGATCAATGAGACAAGACACTTCCTTCATTTGCGGGTAATAGCAGCCTTATATACTCTGATCTTTGCAGTTATGGTAATAACAACCATGATTCTCTTTGTATTTGGTAACCGGCTCTACTTTTGGATCGAGCAGAAATTCCCCTTGATTGAGAAAACCGCCTTCTTAATTATCAGCTTAAGGACCATTGTCGGACTAATTACTCTGCTTGTATTCTTTCTTCTGATCTACGTTGTGATACCCAACCGTAAGACAAAAATTATGCATGAGTTACCGGGTGCAATGCTCTGTGCTGCTGGATGGATGGGCTTTTCCTATGCATTTTCCTATTATATTGATAACTTTTCCAATTATGCTTCCATGTATGGAAGCCTTACTGCCATTGTGTTATTTATGCTCTGGCTCTACTTTTGTATGTATCTTTTGTTTCTAGGTGCAGAATTTAATCTTCTATTTGAAAATAAGACCTTTCTTCAAAAAATCAAATTACTGTATCGTAAATCAGATAAGGAGCCGATTATTCATAGATAAAGCCAAGCTCTGTTCCCTCATAAAAATAGGACAATATCCTCTCATAGCCCTCTCCGCTGTCCGCCATCGCCTTCACGCCATTCTGGCTCATCCCAACTCCATGACCGTAACCACCACCGGTAAGTGTTACGCCGGTGATTCTTTTGTCCTCTGTTTCCCGATCAATAGCAAAGAAGGCACTGGGGAGCAGAGTTAAGTTCTTCACTTCACTCCCGTCCTGTCTGATTACAGTATCATAGACCGGAGCCAACAATGCTCTGATATTATATTCCGTTCTTATCTTAACGGTATATTCACTGCCTTCTAATAAAAGCTCGGAAATCATTCCACTGCTCTCTCTTTTTAAGACTCTGATATCCACAAGCTTGCCGATTTTGTCCACCGGTCGGCTTTCAAAAACAGCCTCTCCGTTCTCATCCTCACCGGTTTTGGTTAATACAAGCTCCGGATTTGCTTTATATCGCTTCCCTAGATTTTCATCAATCACCTTCTGAAGCTCCTTTGCTTCCATGGTTACCTTCCATCGGTACCAATTGAAGCTGCTGTCATAGGTGGTAAGCCCCTCTTCCTTTAGAAAGCTACGAAATACCTCATCCTCTGATAAATCGGAGTATTGATCAATAATAGCACTCGGTGTATCGGAGCCCTCTCCTTCTTCTCCCGTATATAAAAGCTTTCCTACCAGATATGGATAGTTAATATTATTTGCCCATACATATCCAGCTTCCGAGGTATGCCCACAGGAGGTAGAGAAATAATAAGCGGTTATTACCTCGTCCTCGTATTCAATTACCTTTCCATAGGTGTCCTTTACAGCCAGAATTGAAGCCTCGTTTTCCGAGATGTTATTATATACCTGATAGGATACACTATCATCTACATGGGCTCCGTAGGTACTCAGGCTATTCGCCATCAGGTGCTTATAAGCATAGCTCCTGGCGCACA
>JAEYXC010000212.1 GCA_023428655.1 Bacillota bacterium
ATACCGGAAGGGATCCACAGTTATACTGCTTCATCAGCTGAGCTGCATGTTCAAGGGAGTCGTCCGATCTTAAACTAGCAATGTCTTTCGTCATGATTTCTCTTACCTTCAAAATAATCACCTCCGAGAATAGCTTGCCCTCCGTGGTCTCTCTTTACTCTGTGTGTCAGTAGGATAATACTGTTATCATCATTCCTCTTCGTCCTTAATAGATTGACAATTTTCGGAATAAGGATTGTTAATACAATCAAATTTGTCGATAGGCTCCGGTCCTCTGACAACAATACGTACGATTCTCATCACGCCGTTGTCATCCACGGAGATTCTCCATTCTACCATAATAATTTTACCATGAAGAATCTCAATTCCGGTAATGCCTCGGGTATGAATACAGCAGCCGGTATTAAAGTAGGGTAGCTCTTTGTCCTTGGGATATTTGGGTCGGTGTGTGTGACCACAGATTAGCATCCTCTTATGTCTTTGGATCCATTTTTTGTATGCACGCTCCACCTTATGTCGCTTGTAAAGATTACGGGCAGGGCTGGAGGGGTTCTCAAATCCGACGACATGCATAAAACGCCAGAAATACCTCATCAGCAGCATGGATACAAACCATAGCTGGTCATTCATGAAGTCTCCCTGATGGCCATGAACTACGAGAATTTCCTGATTGGTGTTCCTTTCCTTTAAGATAAGAGCCTCTTGCGGCTCCAAGCCCTTGAGCAACTCGACTCGTTCCTGTTTATATTCGTCATAAAAGGTAAAATAATTGTCAGAGACATATCGTTTTGACTTCAAATAGATATTATGGTTACCGTATAGTAGGGTTAGACGATGGTCATCATAGAATTTTTTCAGGACTATGAAGACATCAGTATGAGCTAATCGGATGTGTTTAAAGGTTGGATATTCCCAGAGCTCGTCTCCGTCTCCGACCTCCACGTAGGAATAACCTTGTTTATAATAATAGTTCAGGGCATGAAGGAATAGGTTCTGATTGCGAGTGAACTCATCCGATACGCTGTCATCGCCTCGATGAATATCACTAAAAAAGATATATTTTGAATTTTCATCGAAATATTCGACCTTAGCATTCTTATAGGCCTGAGTTAATCGGCTGTCGGTACGCATTATATCACCCCCGGATAATAGGTAAAACAGTACTCCTGTTATAGGATATATTTACACAGAATCACTTATAAATATGTGTCCTGAATAGATCTGTTTTCTATTTAATAAATACTAGTTTTCGAACGATACACCTTCTTTATGTCAGTAGCTCATAATTATTTTGTGGAAATGTTGTAAATACTTGCTTGAATTCTCTTCCGAACTATTTAAATGATGGATTATTTTGTTTTGCATATTAAATGAGGAATGTTATAATCAAGATATTCCGAGTGGTTCATCGGAAGCGCTTCCTTTTTCGCCAGAGGTTGGCTGAGATAAGATGGTGGATAGAGTAACCGTGGCGGTAGCATTAATATTACAATTCCAGGAAGCAGTAGATGAACTCTATTGCTTCCTGTTTTTTTAATTCTTAAGGTTTCTTTAAGGAGCTTTATTTGTGTTGTCATGGGCTAATAGGAATGGTAAAATATGGTGATGGTGGATAAAATGTATAAATAAGGAATGGATTGTACATAATCAAATGACCCATCCAAAAAAGGGAACTACAATGAAAATACGAAGAAAAATTATTCGAAGGATTATGATGGATCTTTCCTGCCTTATGGCATTCGCGATGCTATTAATGATATGGCTGGCGGTTGATACATTGGAGCTTAAGGAGCAATTACAGATGGCTCTGGATAGCGGAGAATGGATGATTGACTACGCAGCCTCGAATAATACGGCTTATGCATTCATAAGTACATCGTGGGACAGAAAATACGGGGATCGTTTTCTGGTGCTTGGTAAGAATGAGAAAGGGCTGTGGGAACGCCGGTATGAGAATGATTTCACCGGACTGAAGCCTTGGAAGCTTCGTCTTGCTGATATCGATGGGGATGGAGAGCTGGAGCTGTTGACCGCGGTCCGAAAGACCACCCATTATGATAAAGATGAGAAAAATCGGTTATTTGTATTCAACTATAGGGATGGTAAGCTGGTAAAGAAATGGACCGGATCCGATATTGCAGGAAGCTGGGAGAACTTTGTAGTCGGTGATCTGGTGGATACCAAGGGGGAGGAGATTATTTTTATTACGTTAACAGAGGAGAAAAAGGAGAAATTATTTGTATATCACTGGTTTGACTTTGGCTTTCTCATGTTAGCACAGAGTAAGGACTACGAGGATATTATAGGAGTCAAGATTGTCGGAGACAATCAGATTGGAATAACCTATAGGGACGGACATAAGAGAAGTGAGCATTTGCAGCTTAAGAATGGAAGAGTGATCGAGGTTCGATAGCAGAGGAGTGGTGGAAATTATGAGACGCATATGTGCAATGGTTATATGCCTATGCCTAGTATTAACCGGTTGTCAAGGTAGTGGGACAAAGGATAAGGAGAATGAGATACTTACGAATAATGCAGACAGCTCCCAGGAGAAGCAGACTGGGGAGGAGGACTCGCCTCCCGTTGAGAAGGATGCCACAGAGGGTGGCTTTCTCTACTTGGATTCTGAATGGTCCTCCGTAGAGACGGTGAAGACATCGAAGGAGCCTTATCAAAACCCCTCCTTTGATGCCAAGGTTGCTGAATATACCATAGCGAATGACCTGTCCAATATAGAGAATATCAATCAATTCAAGGGCTTTACCAAGGATCAGATCAAGAAGCTGGTGAATAACGGCTTTGTGGTACTGCCATCACAGACGACAAAAATGTATTATACCTATGACAGCAATGAATATGCCGGGATCCCGAACTTTATTACTGCAGATTCAGTGCTTCATCTTTATCACCAGTTCTATGATAAATCTTTAATTAATATGGAATCAAAATACCTATATGATGATCTTGAGTTAATGACAAAGCAGATGCTAAACAAGTCATTGCTATTGTTGGATACCTTGGAGGATGAACAGCTTAAGGAGTTGCAGAAAAAGAATGTGATCTATTTCCTTACTGCAAGAATGCTTATGCTTAAGAGCAGTGAGGTGCCGGTTGCGGTAGAGGAAAAGCTGTTGGACGTTGCCAGACAGGAGTATGCCCTATGTGAGAAGGCGGAAGGAATTGCAATTTCTCCGCTACTGGAGAAGGATTTCGATTATAGCCAGTTTACTGTTCGGGGGCATTATACGAAAACGGATGAGCTTGGGCGATTCTTTCGAACGATGATGTGGTTTGGAACCTTCCCCTGTACCTTCTACAGTAATCAGGAATATCAGTATGAAAATGTTCTTAGGGCTTTACTCATCAGCTATATGACCTTTACAAAATCAGAGGAAAAAAGTGATGCCGAGCTCTGGTCCAATCTCTATCTGCCGACCTCCCAATATGTTGGTCTTTCCGATGATATTGATGTATTTACCATGAATAAGCTTCGCAAGGAGGTTTTTGGGAATCAGGAGGATCCGAATCGGTTCAATGAGAAAGAATATTATTCAAGGCTTGAGACCGCCGTCAGAGCTCTTCCGGAGCCTCAAATACAGGGAAAGGTGCTTCAATCCACTATTGATACGGAAAAGCAATTTCGTTTCATGGGTCAGCGTTACATCTTGGACAGTGATATCCTTCAGGATCTCGTCACTCCAATTCTTCGTCCCCTACCCAGTGGACTTGATGTGATGGGAGTTCTGGGAAGCAGTCTGGCTGAGCAGTTGCTGTTTGAGGTGTATAAGCCACAGGATCAATGGAAGGAATATACGGAGCATTATAAGAAGTGGAAGGAGAAGGTGACAGGCTACCAATCGGATTACTGGTCATCGAATCTGTATACCGGTTGGCTCTGGACGCTACAGGAAGCATTAAAGGAATTTGATGTTAATTCGGGTATGCCCCTATTTATGACAAATCAAGCTTGGCGGAATAAAGCTCTTAATACTACCCTTGGAAGCTATACGGAATTAAAGCATGATACCGTGTTATATGGAAAGCAGGCAATGGCAGAAATGGGAGGACCGGTGGAATTTGCCGACTACCATTATGTGGAGCCCCGGGTGGAGCTGTACACGAAGCTTCTTTATCTTACTGAGAATACAATCAACGTCTTAAGGGATCGCGGAATGCTAAATGACAAGCTCTTCGAGGGAGCCAACGAATATCAGGCTTTGCTACAGCTGCTGATTGACTGCTCCATCAAAGAATTAAAGAATGAGCCGCTGTCAGAGGAGGAAAATTCTCGTCTGCTTCGTTATGGTGGTAGTATGGAGAACATTTCTGCCTCCTTCCTACAAAGTATCGTCGATGAAGATTATCCGAGCATTGAGATCAGTGATATGTTGGTATCCGATGTAAGCTCGTCCGATGGTTCCTATCTCTCCTTAGGCACCGGCTATTTTGACCATATTTATGTTGTTACTCCCATGAATGGGAAGCTGTATCTGAGTAGAGGAAGTATATACTCCCATTATGAGTTTGTAAGCAATACAAGATTAACGGATGAAGAGTGGTGGGAATTAAACGGTATTAGGATCATTCACGAGGATTATGCTGACTACCCTGAGCTTGGTGAGCCTTCCGAGACCTTGCCACTTCAGCCGGAATGGATAAAAACCTTTAAATCCAATATAAATAATGTTACAATAACTCCATTAGAAGTCGATTGGGGGAACCTAAACGAATAACAGTCAGTATGGAGGTTACGATGAAGCAAATTATACTTGGATCTACGAATATCACAGTCAATAAGAATGGCTTCGGTGCCTTACCGATCCAAAGGATTGGTAAGGAGGAAGCGGCTGCTATCCTTAAAAAGGCTTATGATAGCGGGATTAATTTTTATGATACCGCACGGTTTTATACGGATAGTGAGGAGAAGCTGGGATATGCCTTGGGTGAATTTCGAAGCAGTATCTATCTTGCTTCTAAGACAATGACGACTAAGGTGGAGGAATTCTGGCAGCAGCTTCAGACCACCTTGGATAAGCTGGGAACGGATTATCTGGATATCTATCAATTTCATAATCCGAGCTTTTGTCCTAAGCCCGGAGATGGGTCTGGCTTATACGAAGCGATGCTGGAGGCAAAGGAGAAAGGGATGATTAACCATATCGGTATCACAAATCACCGTTTGGCAATTGCCATTGAGGCAGCCGAATCGGGACTTTATGAAACGATACAGTTTCCCTTTAGCTACCTTGCAACAAAAGAGGAGCTTGAGCTCGTCGAGCTGTGTAGGGAGAAAAATATTGGCTTTATTGCAATGAAGGCATTGGCCGGAGGATTGATTACGAATTCTGCGGCTGCTTATGCTTATCTGGACCAATTTGACCATGTCCTGCCAATCTGGGGGATTCAAAGGGAGAAGGAATTGGATGAGTTCATTCACTATATTGAACAGCCTCCAATTCTGGATCAGACCTTACAACAGGTAATCGATCAGGATCGTAGTGAGCTTGCCAAGGATTTTTGTCGAGGCTGCGGTTATTGTATGCCCTGTCCGGCACAGATTGATATCCCCACCTGTGCAAGAATGTCTCTGATGATTCGCAGAGCTCCGGTTGCGGTTTATGTGAATGATGCCTGGATAGAGAAGATGAAGCAAATCGATGACTGTATTCACTGTGATCATTGCAAGAGCCATTGCCCCTACGGACTGGATACACCGAAGCTGCTTCGTGATAATTGGGTTGATTATCAGAATTTTATCGTTCATACCGGTTGAAGGAAATAATACATAAGAATGGTACGAGGAGTCATTATGTTCAATTATAAATTAACCCTTCAGTATGATGGCAGCAGATATAAAGGATGGCAACGACTGGGGCAGGGAGAAGCAACAATTCAGGATAAGCTGGAGCAGGTTCTTTCACAGCTTGTGGGACAGCCGACGGAGGTTGTCGGCTGCAGCAGAACGGATGCGGGGGTACATGCACTGTCTCAGATTGCTAATTTTAAGATGGATAGGAGTCTCCCCTGTCAAGAAATTATGAGCTATTTAAACCGTTATCTACCCCAGGATATCAGTGTCGTTAGGGTGGAAGAGGTCGCGGAGAAGTTTCATGCCAGATATCATGCAAAGAGCAAAACCTACCTGTATCGGATATGGAATAGGGAGTATTCGAATCCTTTTGCGCGAAGATACAGTATGCATGTGAGGGATGACCTTGATCTTAAGCTGATGCAAAAGGCCAGCAGCTACATGCTTGGAACCCATGATTTTACTGCCTTCTCTAACGCAAAATCAAAGAAGAAGTCTATGATACGAACCATCCACTCCATAGAGTTCGAGGAGGTCGATGGCTTTATCAATATACGCATTGAAGGAGACGGCTTCCTCTACAACATGGTTCGCTGGATGGTAGGAGCTCTGATTGCAGTGGGAGCTGGCAGAATCAAGAGTGAGGAGCTTCCGGGGATATTTGAGTCAAAACAGAGAAACCGTGCCGGTGATCTCGCCGAGGCAGCAGGTCTGTTTCTGGAAAAGGTGTCTTATTAGTTGTCATGAAGTTACGTAGGAAGGAAGGATAATTTATTCTACATGGGGGATAAAGAGATGATGACAATTACCAAACAGCAAGCAAGAAGGTTTATGCTCCGTAAGCATGGTCTCCTTGGTGAATACCGTTTTTTGCGGAAGGAAGGAATACTTGAGTATATCCGGAGTGTCGGTTGCATTCAATATGATCCCATCGATGTCTGCGGAAAGAATGCAGAGCTGGTGCTTCAATCAAGAATACAGGGCTTTGAGAAGCAGATGCTTTCTGATTTATTGTATAAGGATCGTAGCTTGATTGATTATTTTGATAAATGTCTGTGCATCCTTCCCAAAGAAGACTGGCCATACCTGGAACGGTTTCGCAAAGGGTACCTGGAAGGAGGTAAGGGTCGGGAGGAGGTTAATCGCATTGCTCCGCAGATTAAAGAAATGATACGGCAGCAGGGACCGGTTAGCTCCAAGGATATCGGCTTTCAGGAGAAGGTGGACTGG
>JAEYXC010000216.1 GCA_023428655.1 Bacillota bacterium
TGGAGAAAGACAAGCAAATGAATGAGGTAGTGAAAGAAATAGAGGTATTAGAGTTCAGAGCCGGTGGTAATTCCTATGGAATTAATGTGAACGATATTCGTGAGATTCTACCTTATAATAAGAAGCCTTTGTCGATACCCAATGCTCATCCTTGTATTGAAGGTATCATAAAGCCCAGGGATTTTCTGATTCCGATCATCGATCTGGTTAAGGCTCTTAAGTTAGAGGATGTGGATGATACCAAAAATGAGATGCTTATCGTTACCGGAATTAACAATCTGAATATTGCTTTTCATGTGGATAGTGTAAGGGGAATTCACAGGGCAATGTCCAATGAAATCACAAAGCCGGGCAAAAAGGTGTCCACCTCCTTTAAGGCAGCGGTGGATGGAATATTGGCTCACGAAGATTACAAAATCGAAGTTCTTGATTATCGAAGGATCATAACGGAAGTAAATCCGCAGGTAAATGTAAATTAAATTAAAATTTTTAATAAATAGTATAAATATAATTATTTGGTTGTTCGATATATATATTAGAATTTCTAGACAAATATACTGGACGGTGCATGGATGGCAAAATGTAAGAGCTGTAAAATTAATATTCCAGAGGGGATAGAATATTGTAAAGACTGCCAAGATAAGGTTAGTATGAGAGCAAATGAATCTTATCTGGACAGTCTATTAAATTCCGTTAAAAAAAATCCGTCTGCGGAAAATATATATAAAAAAAAGGATAGCACAAATGAGAAAAAGGGTAACAATAACAAGGACCTCAATCAAGCTGAGAGTAAAGGGGAACAAATGGCAAAGTTGATGCACAACGCCTCCGATACAACTGCAGTGCTCGATGAGGATGATATGTATAAGTTGGATTTTAGTGATATGGAAGATTTTAATCGCTTTAATTTGGCAGATGACCTTGAAGATTTTGAGGAGGGCATCGTTATCAAGGATGAGGACTTGTTTGGTGAGAGTTTATCCGATCTATTGCAGGAAGAAGATAGTATGTTGAAGGAGCTTGATTTACAAGCCCCTACCGATTTAGAAGCAGAGGACAACCTTACAACCTTGCAACAGGAAGAAAGTTACATAGATCAGGGGCCTATTGTCGCTGAGGAGTTATCAGAGGAAATAAAGCAAGAGAAGAAAGATGAGGATTTTCCTCCTTTGAGCTCTTTTGTTGAGGAACAAACATCAACGGAGCCTTTACAGCCTCAGGAAGAGCATAGTGAAATATCAGAGGATCTGGACCTTGATCTGGATCTTGACCAACTGCTTAATAGCCTTGCTGCAGAAGATCCACAAGCGATGGGAGAAGAAGATACGGCTAACCCGGAGGAAGATATGCTCAGCCTTTTTGGCATGGACATAGCAAAGGAGCAGTATTCCTCTGACCATGCAATGGAGGAGCAAGGGGATAATCTTGAAGCACTTGAACCGGAGCAGGATGACTTTCTGAGTTTACTGGGACAATTATCCGATGAGGATTCGGCAGCAGAGGATATACGTGCTATTAGTGATATGCTGTCCGGTAATTCGGTACCAATCAGGGAAGACAACATGCCCAGTAATGTGGGTGAGGTATTTTCGGATGCATTAAAGGCGGTTACCTCCTTAAATGATTATGGGCTTGAGGAAGAGGGAATTCTAGGAGCCCTTCCCACAGAAGAACCCAAAAAGGGGAAGAAGGATAAAAAGGCTAAGAAAGAGAAAATAAAAAAAGAGAAGGTAGCAAAGGAAGAGACTTTGGAGGAAAAATCAAAGCAAGGTCTATTTCAGCGCTTCTTTGGAAATATTAAGGATGATAAGACCGCGGCTAAGTTTGATGAAGAGCAGCGCAATCTAACAGAACCCAAGCCGGAAAAGACTAAAAAGGCTAAGGGTAAGGCTCAAAAGTATTCGAAGCCCTCTGAGGAGGACGATGACTCTACCATCGAACAAAAGGGCGGAAAGAGTAAGACCGTTAAGAAGGCCGATAAGAAGGAGAAGGCAGAGAAGAAAAAGAAAACGAAGGAAGTTATAGAGGTAATTGACGAAATACAAGAGGATCCGGGTCGGATTAATCGGGTCGGAGCTTCGATTGTATTTTTCTTCTTCGGAATTGTAGCAGCTGTTCTAATTATCGGAACCAATATGATTACCTATACCTTAAGTATCCAGCATGCAGCGAATTACTTTAATCATCGCAAGTATACCCAAGCATATAATGAGGTGTACGGTGTGGATATTAGGGATGAAGATATTGGCCTTTATGATAAGATTCAGACAGTTATGTTTGTTAATAAGCAATTAAATTCTTATAATAATTATTATGCAATCGGACAATATCCCGAGGCTTTAGATTCCTTGCTGAAGGGACTCAGCCGCTATGATAAATACATTGAGCTTGCAACCATGCTTGGGATTGAATCGGACCTGGATTATGTGAGGTCACAAATTCTTGCAGAGCTAAATAATGTTTTCAAGCTTTCGGAAGAAGAAGCAATTCAAATATTATCCTTTGACAGTATGGAGGATTATAGTCTAGCGGTTTATGATGTTGTATTGGAAAAAATGAATAATTAGGTAATATCGGGAAAGGAAAGAGAAAATGATTGCTATTATTGACTATGATGCAGGTAATCTGAAGAGTGTGGAAAAGGCACTGCTTCATCTGGGGGAAGAAGTCATTATTACAAGAGATAAGGACCAGCTGCGTAGTGCAGATAAGGTCATTCTTCCGGGGGTTGGCCATTTTGGAGACGCTATGTCCAAGCTGTATCATTATCAATTGGTTGAGGTAATCAAAGAAATAGTCAATCGGAGGATCCCTTTTCTAGGCATATGTCTTGGCATGCAGCTGCTATTTGAAAGTAGCGATGAATGCAAGGGAGTAGAGGGCTTGTCTTTACTAAGGGGACATATCCTACGTATTCCGGATGGGGATGGAATCAAAATTCCACATATGGGATGGAATTCTCTTACCATTCGTGAGGGTGCAAAATTATTTCAGGGTATTGAACAACAGGCCTATGTATATTTTGTACATTCCTTTTATCTGAAGTCTTCTAATCCGGCAGAGGTTGCAGCAACGACGTTTTACAGCACCT
>JAEYXC010000284.1 GCA_023428655.1 Bacillota bacterium
GTATAGTACAAATTAGATATATATTCAATACTTAGTAGTAAATGTCATCCAATTCGGTTGCATCTGCCTTAATTTATTTACATAAAATTAAGCTGTTAATATATGTCTACTTTAGTAAAAAGGTATATCAACCATTATATTCGAATTATATCACAACAGATATGTTCAATGTACTTAATTACTAAAAGATTAACTGTTTTTCAGTATTTTGCAATTGAGTAATTTATGACGTTGTTCTGCATATTTTCTTTTTTATTACAATATTTGTTTTCAAAAGATATTCTTATAGAATCCAATCTTTTTAAAATTGAATTACTTTTTCAAAAATACGCCTACGGCATAATACCATAGGCGTAATAAACTTTTACTATTAACGATAATAATTTATGAGGCATCCCTCAAGAATGATCTCTCTTTCGTCCTGTGTCAGCTCACCAAGATTAAGAGTAAATTCCTTCATATCCTTGTTCACCACATAGGCCTTGATCTCGTTGTTATGGTCGGCCACTGCGTTACGAATATCCTTGATAAATAGATAATCTCCATTTTCAAAAGGTAGTTCTTCCTTTAACAGGAAGGGAAGCATACCCCAGTTAATCAAATTAGAGCGATAACGCTTCGTAGCATATTCCTTAGCAATATTGGCAAAGCCTCCTAACACCTTCTGACAGCTGGCTGCCTGTTCTCTGGCTGACCCGTCACCGGGCTTTACTGCATAGATTGTACTTCCGATCTGGGTTGCTTTTGGATCAAAGGTAAATTTGGAGGATATCAGGTCATATACGGTCTGTATTTCTGCATTGGCAGCAGTTACATCCTCGCCTGCAATTCTTGCCTTCTCCGCTCTTTGGACCTCTTTTGCACGACCCACATAGGCCGGATCCTTACGAGATAAGGTATATTCTGCGAGTCCTAAGGGATTGGACCGATAGGAGGAGGTCTCCCCGGAAGGAATGAGCTCATCCGTTGTCGTAACCGGGTCGTGAATTACGGATACAACCTTTAATATTAGGTCCTCACTCAATGCAGTCATAGTCGGCCAATCTACGATTCCCGGGCCAAACTTAAGCTCAACACTGCTATCCGGTTTACCGATACCATTGTAGACACGGTTATCATAAATGGTACGGTCAAAATAATAGCTTGGATTCGTAAAGGTGACATCAATATTCTCAGCCGAGGTAAGATATCCCTGATTTGCTGCAGTAGCGGCAATGCTTCTGGCATCCATCAATGCGACACTTGCTACCTGACCGTTGGTAATCTTGGAGCCTTCTCTGTTGGGGAAATTTCTGGTTGTATGACGAATACTAAAGCCATTATTGGCGGGAACATCTCCGGCTCCAAAGCAAGGTCCGCAGAAGGCGGTACGTATGGTAGCACCGCTGGCCATAAGCTTTGCCACACTTCCGTTCTTTACTAACTCCATGTAAACCGGTTGGCTGGCAGGATAAACGCTGAGAGAAAATTCATCCGCACCAATGTATTTGCCTTTAAGAATATCCGTTGCATCACATATATTTTCAAAGCCACCCCCAGCACAGCCTGCGATGGTCCCCTGGTCTACATAAAGTCTCCCATTACGAACCTTATCCTTTAAGGTATATTTGACTTTGTTATTGTCCAAGCTCACCTGAGCTTTCTTCTCCACCTCGTCAAGGATATCATACAGATTGGAATTCAATTCATCAATGGTATACACATTACTGGGGTGGAAGGGCATTGCAATCATTGGCTTGATCTCGGATAAGTCCACATAGACTAAACCGTCATAGTATGTAACCTTCTCCGGTGCAAGCTCCTTGTAAGCCCTCGGTCTGTTATGAAGCTCATAGTATTCCTTTACCGCATCGTCCGTTTTCCAGATGGAGGACAGACAGGTGGTCTCCGTCGTCATAACATCAATTCCGATCCGATAATCCACACTAAGCTTTGGAATACCATCACCAACAAATTCCATAACCTTGTTATTGACAAAGCCATTGGCGAAAACCTTACCAATTATTTCCAAGGCAACATCCTGAGGACCGACACCCTTTCTTGGCGTTCCGGTTAGATATACGGCTACTACCTCAGGCATATTGATATCATAGGTGCGGCTTAGCAGCTGCTTCACAAGCTCCGGACCACCTTCACCGATTGCCATGGTTCCTAAGGCTCCATATCGGGTATGACTGTCGGAACCAAGTATCATGCTACCGCCCTCCGCCAGCATCTCACGTGCATATTGGTGTATGACTGCCTGATGAGGCGGAACATAGACTCCACCGTACTTCTTTGCACAGGACAGACCAAACATATGGTCATCCTCATTAATGGTTCCGCCGACAGCACATAAGCTGTTATGGCAATTGGTTAGAACATAAGGGACCGGAAATTTCTCGAGTCCGCTGGCTCTGGCTGTCTGAATAATTCCTACAAAGGTTATATCGTGGGAGATTAATTTATCAAATTTGATTTTAAGCTTCTTATCATTGTCTGAGGTATTATGCTTCGTTAAAATACCATAAGCCATGGTACCTTTTCTCGCTGTATCTCGATCAGCTGTGATACCGGTCTTCGCATAAACTGCAGCTGTATCCTGCTCCTCAATAATTTCAGTTCCATTTACAAGATAAACGCCATTCTCATAGAGCTTAATCATATTAGTAACCTCCCTAACCCCCTTTTGGGGCAATCTTTTCCTGTGTTTGTAATGCATTGGTTAGATTCTATGTTTAATCTTCTATATAACCCTCAGCAAGATTTACGGTATAAAAATCATCACAAACGATTCTGTTTGAAGTAATTAGGCCATTTTTCGCTTTTACCGTCAACGTAATCTTACCATCCTTGGTAGGGATAAAATCGATGGAAGTTTTTCCACTGAAGACATCATTAAAGAAGCCTGCATCTACAAATAATTCTTCATAACCCTCGAACTTAAAGCGAATCTCCAGATTAGCCTCCGCACCGAGAAGATCGATGGTTTCCTGAGGGATACTCTCCGTTTTGCCTGCGGTCAGCTCAGTAATATGAATGCCCTCATTAAGTACTTCTTCGGGTCCGACATAATATGCTTTTAGATACTCGATTTTTAAATCCGTCTTATTCTTAATAATAATATGGTTATCATTGCTTTCGATGTATATTATTACGCCTATAATTAATAAAACTGCAATAACCGCAATACCCGCGATGGTCATTTTCTTTTTTGATTCAAAGAACGTCTCCGGCCTAACGGGTTTTGTCTGTTTTGCCTTAATTCTTCTCATTTTGTCATTCCTCCATAAATTTATCATTTTTTCAGACATTCTTAATGATAATAGGTAACTACGAAATAATCAAGTCTTTTTTCCGTAACCTCCAAAACAAATTATGACAATCTGATTCATAATCTGTTCTTATTAAAATAATGAAAAAAAAGATAACAGCAATAACGATCCTAATTGCTGTTATCTCCACTTTCCTTCAAGGGATTAATTGCTATCTCTGAACTCTGCCGGAGGCATCTCCGCCAACCAAGGTATCCACTTCCGCCCTGGTGACAAGATTAAAATCTCCGGGTATGGTGTGTTTTAAAGCAGAAGCTGCAACTGCAAACTCAAGAGCCTGCTCCATGGATTTACCGTCTAATAAACCACAGATTAAGCCACCCGCAAAGGAATCACCACTACCAACACGGTCCACAATACGAACATCGTATTTTCTTGAATGATAAAAATTCTTCCCATCATAGATACAAGCGGACCAACCGTTATCGGAGGCAGAATAGCTCTCTCTCAAGGAGCTTACAACATATTTAAAGTTAAATTTTTTCACCATCTGCTCGAAGATGTCCTGATAGCCTGCTAACTCAAGCTCTCCGCTGGTTACATCCGTCTTGCCGGGCTTAAAGCCAAGGACCTTCTCCGCATCCTCTTCATTACCGATACATACGTCAACATATTGCATTAGATTTGACATGATCCGCTGTGCTTTTTCGGAAGACCAAAGCTTTTTACGAAAGTTCAGATCAACGGACACGGTTATATTTTTCTTCTTGGCAACCTTTAACGCTTCCTCTGTTAGAAATGCGGCTTTATCACTGATTGCAGGTGTGATCCCCGTAAAATGGAACCAGTCCGCACCTTCAAAGATGGAGTCAAAATCAAAATCAGTTGGATCAGCTTCTGCAATCGAAGCATGAGCTCGGTCATAAACAACGTTAGAAGCTCTCATCGATGCACCGGTCTCTAAGAAATAGATACCCAGTCTTTCTCCGCCTCTTGCTACAAAATCGCAATTTACATTATATTTTCTTAAGGCAGCAACGGCACATTCACCGATTGGATTCTTTGGAACCTTTGTCACAAAATAGGAATCGTGTCCGTAATTAGCTAAAGAAACAGCCACATTTGCTTCTCCGCCACCATAACATACATCAAAGTTGTCTGACTGGATGAATTTCTGATACCCTGGGGTAGAAAGACGAAGCATAATTTCTCCCAATGTTATAATCTTTGCCATTATAATCTCTCCTTATGTAAAATTTACAAATAATTATTATCAGTATAGAACGGACATACTATTTCGTCAATGGCAAAAAGACTTCAAATACTCGCAATTATTGCTTTCCTTATTGAACCTTTTCTTTCGTTCTTCCTTTGTCACGAAGCATGGTAAATAAGCCTAAAAGTAAGCTAATGATTGCTATAAAGAAGGGAAGAATTGCCCCTGCCTGTGCTGTCGTGCTTTGTGAAATATCGGATAAACATAATAGTAAAGAAACCGTGGTGATTAATGCAAACATTAATCCATTCATGCATCGTTTAAACTTGCTGATTTTATATCGATATACAACTCTTTTCATACTATCCTCCAAAATTAATAATCCGAGAATGTAAAGTAACGGAATAAAATACTTCTATTTCAACTACATATAAACCAGTTTTTAATACTCTCTCAAATAATTAAACGAGAGTGACAGGCAAATAGTTGCATTATTTTCAAATTAATTTCAAAAATGTAGTAAAAAAAATAAAAACAGGATAAACTATTACCATTTAATACCATGTCATGGAGAATATTCAAAATGATACAATCCGCTTCTCAATCCCAACCACGAATCCTTCGATTATGAAGTCATTAAACTATGTCAGTTATCCATTCTACAAATATATCCTCCTAAAGATATTAGGGAGTTACACGAAAGGAACCGACCACCCTTCGTTAGCTTTTGGTCTAACATTTGGAGGTCGGTTCAAAATAATGTATTACATCACGCTTTTATTTATGAGAAGATAAATCACTTTTTATCACAAGTTATTCATTTAATTGTGAGACCAGCTGTGCTCCGTATAAGCTGCAATCCATAAGACCATTTTCATCCGGTATCCATAGCTTACGAAGACCGTCATTGACAATGGTAAAGCCTGCCTCCTTCAAATGATCCGATAGCAACTTAACAGCCTCACCGCTCCAACCATAGCTACCAAAGGTTGCAGCTTTTTTGTTTTTGAATTTAAGTCCCTTCATCATCTCTAATAATCCACCCAGTGAAAAGAGGTATCCATTATTAACGGTAGGAGCACCCATAAGAATAAATTTCGATTTGAATACTTCGGTGATGACATCATTCTTATCCTCCTTTGAGGCATTCATCAGCTTTATTTTAACAATAGGATCCGCGGATTCGATGCCTCTGGCGATTGCTTCTGCCATCTTTCTAGTAGAATTCCACATGGTATCATAGATAATTGTAATCTGATTTTCCTGATAATCGTTGGCCCATTCCAGGTACTTTTCAACAATTTGAGTCGGCTGTTGCTTCCAGATTACACCGTGACTTGGACAAATCAAATCAACAGGAAGCTGAAAGCTTAGAACCTCTTCAATCTTTTTGATTACCAGCTTACTAAAAGGCGTTAAGATGTTGGCATAATACTTTGTTGCTTCCGCATAAAGCTCACCCTGGTCTGCGGTATCGTTATAAAGACTCTCCGTAGCATAATGCTGTCCAAAGGCATCATTACTGAAAAGAATATTCTCGCCGGAGAGATAAGTAAACATCGTATCCGGCCAATGCAGCATAGGTGCTTCGACAAAGGTTAAGGTATTTTCTCCGATATTTAAGGTATCTCCTGTCTTCACAATTACAAAATTCCAGTCCTCATGGTAATGGGACTTAATAATTTTAGCACCATTGGCGGTGCAATAGATCGGTGTATCCGGTATTTCTCTCATAAGCTCCGGTAAGGCTCCACTATGATCGATTTCATTGTGGTTCATCACAATATAATCAATTCGGTCAAGATCGACCACCTGCCGTAAGCGTGAAACAAATTCCTTATCAAAGGGCTGCCACACAGTATCAATCAGTACGGTTTTTTGATCACGGATCAAATATGAATTATAAGAAGAGCCCTTTCTGGTTGAATATTCATTTCCGTGAAAGTATTTTAATTCCCAATCAATCTTACCTACCCAGGTAACTTTATCACTAATCCTCTTACTCATCTCTGATTCCTCCAATGCTAATTGTATCGATAAGTTCCTCTTTCTACTTTGAAATATAAGCTTATCATGTACAATTAGCATTGATTCAAATCACAAAAGATATATTTTCTGAAATCTATTCAAATAGTTCGTTGTAACCATCAAATTTTAAGCTATTATTCTGATATCTTGTAATTGCAATTCCAAATATCTAATATTCTTAACAAGCAATATTTAAAATCTATCCTTGGAATATCCTTCGTCGTATAAATCGGTATTGTTGTAAAATACTGACCGTTTATTAGATATCTTGCATCTCCTATAATGGTGTTCGCCTTGATCGGAGCTTCAAGATAATCCGGGATGTGATATTCAACTGTAACCTTCTCATCGTCACGCATAAGTAGCTTCATATCACCCTCCATATAGAGCTCAGCATTCTTCTTTTGACCCTTCTTCACAAATAGAGGCTCTAGGTCCCTTTTCTCAAATATTTGCCTTAGCTTATAATTCGACACACCAAAGCTCATCAGCTGCTTTGTGTCCGACCATTTTAAGCTTTTATGCGGTGGCCAACCACAACCAAGAACGACGGAGATGAAGGTGGAATCATTGCGTTTTACAGCACCTACAAAGCAATAACCTGCATCCCCGGTGAATCCGGTTTTCACGCCAATGGCTCCTTCCATCATATATAGAAATTTATTTTTGTTGGTAACCGTAAACCCTCTACCCTTTTTAATTTCCTTGAAGGAGTAAGAGGAGGTATTGGTTATCTCTATGAATTGCGGATTCGCTATAGCATAACTTGCAATCACAGCAAGATCTCTTGCTGTAGTATAATGCCCTTCTGCATCCAGACCATTCGGTGTGACAAAATTAGTGTTCTCACAACCAAGTGATCTTGCTTTATCATTCATCATCGTTGCAAATCCCTCTACGGATCCACCGACATGCTCTGCTAGAGCCACGGCCACATCATTATGACTTTCCAGCATCAAAGAGTACAATAAGTCCTTCAGGTAATACTGTTCACCGGCACGTACGTTAAGTTGAACATCCGGCATTCTTGCAGCATAGGAGGAAACCTCAACAATGTCGTCGAGCTTAGCATTTTCCAAAGCAACGATGCAGGTCATAATCTTTGTCGTGCTTGCCATAGCCATTCTTTTATAGCCATTCTCCTCATAAAGAACACGATGATTGGAGCCATCCATGAGAAGCGAGGAACGGGCATGAAGGCCAAGCTTAACCGGCTCAGTGGTAGGATCGATAGAGGACAGCTGCTCTTCACTCTCACCGCTCCCTTGTTCCTCTTCGCCTTCCGGGAGTATTCCCTCGGAATGTAATAACCGTTCATATCTCTCCTCGTCCTGCTTTGCTTGCTCATTTTCCTCCAAAAGCTTCTTATCAAAGTTCTCAAAAACCAGACCGGTATTATTGAGTAATTCGTCATAATATTCCCTTAACCGATTTGCCTGTAATAAAGATAATAGTATAAGTAATCCAATCCAAGGTAACGCTATCAGGTATTTTCGTTTCAACTTGACCATTCCTTTCCTTCCTTACTCTAAATTTATTGTAAAAGCCTGAGAATATTCATCTTTTACATCACTTGATGAAAGAAGTATAGAAGTTCGCACATAAAAAGGATGCATAACTAATCGGTATATCCACCAATCATTATACATCCTTATTTTATGAAAAAGATTACTCGGTATCAGCCTTAGAAGTTTCCTTCCTCTGACTATAGACGATTCTTAAAATCCTCATAACCAAAGTGCCGAATCAGCTTGATTCCTTGTGATTCGGTATTGAAGTAGATGGATGGTAAATTAATCCCATTAAAGGTATTATTTTTCACCATGGAATAGATTGCCATATCACAAAATACAAGTCGATCCCCAACCTTTAGGGGTTTGGGGAAGGAGTAATCACCAATCACATCACCGGCAAGACAGGTAGGTCCACCAAGACGGTAGGTGTTAAGATATTCACCCGGTTTACCGGAGCCAATAATATTGGGCCGATAAGGCATCTCCAGTACATCCGGCATATGACAGGCTGCAGAGGTATCTAAGATTGCAATCGGTATCCCATTTTCGTGCAGCTCCAAAACGGTGCTAACCAGAAAGCCTGCATTCAAAGCTACTGCCTCTCCGGGCTCCAGATATACCTGAACCTCATAGGTCTCTTTGATATGATTGATACAGCGAACCAAGGTCTCGATTTCATAATCTTCCCTTGTGATATGATGTCCGCCACCAAAATTAATCCATTTCATCTCTGCCATTAGGTGGGCGAACTTCTCTTCCACAACATGCAAAGTTCTCTCAAGAACATCGGAATTCTGTTCACACATTGTGTGAAAATGTAAGCCTTCAAGCCCGGTTAGATCAGCGTTCTCAAGTGCGGATAATGTAGTTCCAAAGCGAGAGCCTGTAAAGCAAGGATTATACATATCCGTCTCGATCTCAGAGTATTCGGGATTAATTCGAAGACCACAGGATACTTTTTTCTTGCTCGCCTGTACCTTTGGCTTGTACTTCTCCCATTGTGCAATGGAATTAAATACAATATGGTCACACAGGTCTAGAATCTCGTCAAATTCCTCCTCTTTAAAGGCAGGTGAAAAGATATGAACCTCCTTACCCATCTCCTCAGCACCAAGCTTTGCTTCGAATAAGGAGCTGGCTGTTGTTCCACTGAGGTATTTACCGATTAAGGGATAGGTGGAGTACATGGAATAGGCTTTTTGAGCCAACAAGATCTCACAGCCCGTACGTTCCATAACAGAGCGCATGATCTCAAGGTTATTGCGTAACAAGGCTTCATCAACTACATAGGATGGGGTTACTACCTTATTAAAATCGATATTCATATTTAGACTCCTTTCAATAAAAATTGATACAATAGAACAACTCATATTTATGTATCGCACTATAGATAGATGAGGCTGTTACAGAACACCTTGAAATCGGGATTCTGCAACATCCTCATTATATAGCAAAATATGATATATTATTGTACCATTTCGGGATTGAAGCTTTCCTTCCAAGGAAGACCACAGCGATTTAACTCTGCCATAAACGGATCGGGATTCAATTCCTCTACATTGTGTACTCCCGGCTTCTTCCAGTGTCCTTCTAATACCATCTTGGCACCAATCATTGCCGGAACACCGGTGGTGTATGAGATTGCCTGGGAGCCAACCTCGCGGTAGCATTCCTCGTGATCACATACATTATATACATAATAGCTGACCTCCTTACCATCCTTAATACCGGTGTAGATGCAACCGATATTTGTCTTACCCTTGGTTCTAGGTCCTAAGGATGCAGGATCCGGAAGTACTGCCTTCAGAAATTGCAGCGGAATAATCTTTTGACCTTCAAAATCAATGGGTTCAATGGAGGTCATTCCTACATTCTCAAGCACCCTTAAATGAGTGATATACTTTTCCGAAAATGTCATGAAAAAGCGGATTCTTTTCACTCCGGGAATATTGATTGCTAAGGATTCCATCTCCTCATGATGCAGTAGATACATGTCCTTCGGACCGATCTCGGGGAAATTATAAACTCTCTTAATCTCCAAGGGCTCTGTCTCATGGAACCTGCCATTCTCAAAGTAGCTGCCGTTGGCAGTAATCTCACGAATATTAATCTCCGGGTTGAAGTTCGTTGCAAAGGGATAACCATGATCACCGGCATTGGCATCAAGAATATCAATGGTATGAATCTCATCAAAATAATGCTTCAAAGCATAAGCAGAGAACACCTGTGTTACGCCCGGGTCAAAGCCGCAACCGAGAATCGCTGTAATTCCAGCCTTTTCAAAGCGCTCCTTATAAGCCCACTGCCATTTGTATTCAAATTTAGGAATATCCTTCGGCTCATAGTTTGCAGTATCAATATAATCCACCTTCGTAGCAAGACAGGCATCCATAATTGTTAAGTCCTGATAAGGTAAGGCTACATTAATTACAATATCCGGTTGGAACTGGTTAATCAGTGCAATAACCTCATCTGTATTATCCGCATCCACCTGTGCGGTAGAGACCTTTGTCTTATAGCCCTTTGCCTCAACCTGTGCCTTGTAGGCGTCACATTTGGATTTCGTTCTGCTGGCAATGCAGATTTCCTCAAAAACATCTGAATTTTGGCAGCATTTATGAATTACTACTCCGGCAACTCCGCCGGCTCCGATAATCAATGCTTTGCTCATTCTCATTTCTCCTTTGATATAATAGTGGGTTAGAGTATCAAAATCCAAAAATACGTTAATTTTTCGTATTCGTATCGTGATACGAAACATAGGTATTCGTTCAAGTTATTGTATTAGAGCTGTAAAAGTAGTTCTCGAAGCAGCTTACAGGCAAGTGCCGTTGATGCACCACTCTGGTCATAGGTGGGGGACAATTCATTCATATCCAACGCTACAATATTTAGCTTAAATACTTTATTCAGGGCATTTATCAATTCCATAAAGGTCACACCGCCGGCTTCCTGTGTGCCGGTTCCGGGAAATACGGCAGGATCCAGAACATCAAGATCAATTGTTAGGTAAACCGGTTTATCTTGCAGCGCTTTTACTACCGGGTCAATCCGGTCCAAATTGAACTTCTGCATAAATACATGCTCCTTCGCCCATTGGAATTCCTCGCGGTCTCCGCTGCGGATACCAAATTGAAAGATACGACCATCTCCAAGAATTTCATGACAACGTCTCATGACCGTTGCATGGGACAGCTTCTCACCCAAATAATCATCCCTAAGATCCGCATGGGCATCAAAGTGAATTATGTGAAGCTCAGGATATTTCTTTGCTACTGCCCTGACACTTCCTAAGGTAACCAGATGTTCGCCGCCAATCATCAAGGGCTTTTTGTTATCCTCTAAAATAACGGATGTCATCTCTTCAATGGTGTTGAGGACGCGCTCGGTATTACCAAAACCAAATTCCAGATCACCTGCATCAAAGATACGACGATCCAACAGATCCAGGTCAAGATAAGGGCTGTAGGTCTCTATTCCATAGCTTTCATTACGAATCGCAGCGCTGGCAAACCGGGTTCCGGGACGGTAGGAGGTGGTGCCGTCAAAGGGAGCACCGAATAATACAATATCACTATCATTATATTCGTGGTCACAGGCAATAAAGGTATGAATATTTTTACTCCGTTTCATTTAACTGCTCCTTTACATAATTAGGAAGGGCGAAGCATCCAACATGCAGCTTCGTATTATAGTATTTGGTCTTTAATCCGAGTTCATTCCATGCTTCCTCCTGCAAATCTCGGATCGGATCATAATGCTTACTGGCATAGCCAAAAAGCCAATGACCACTTGGGTAGGTCGGAATATGTGCTTGGTATACCTTAGCAATCGGGAAGGTTTCTTTAATCCTTTGATGTGCTCGCTTCATTGCATCCACATAGGATGCATAAAAGGTACTTTCATGTTGGTTAACTAATATTCCGGTGTCCGTCAGAGCATTATAACAATTACCGTAGAATTCCTTGGTAAACAAGCCTTCTCCGGGGCCAAAGGGATCCGTCGAATCAACTAAAATCAAATCATACTCATTTGTCCTGCGACGGACGAATTTTAGTCCATCTTCGTAATAGATATGCACTCTGGGATCGGACAGCCGATCTGCTGTCTGAGGAAGGTACTCCCTGCAGGCATCTACTACCATTTTATCGATTTCCACCATATCAATCTGCTCAATCCCCGAATATCTGGTCAATTCCCGTATGGTTCCACCATCGCCGGCACCGATCACAAGAACCCTCTTACAATCCAGCTTCGTTGCCATCGGAACATGAACAATCATATCATGATAGATAAATTCATCCTTTTCCGTAACCATTAAGCAGCCATCCAAAGTTAGGACACGACCAAATTCCTCTGTATCAAGGATAGCAATATGCTGAAAATCGCTCTGTTTATTATACAGCTGCTCCTTAACCTTTAAGGATAGCCTCACATGCTCCGAATGATGCTCGGAATACCATAGCTCCATATGCAAACACCGCGCCTTTCTTTACCTATATCAGTACCTAAATATAATTCCTTTTCTTTTAGTAGGATGCTACAGCAATTCCGTTCTAAAAGTCAACAATATTGATATGCTCGACCTTCATATCCTGAGGACCGGTTAAGGAGCTTCCTTTTTCCTTGGCATACAAAATATAATCGATGATATCCTTGGTAATACGTTCTCCCGGAGCCAGGATCGGTATTCCCGGTGGATAACACATGACAAACTCTCCGGCAATATGTCCGATTCCATCCTTCAACAGAACCGATTTCTTATCACTGTAAAATGCTTTCTGCGGGGTTAATACCACTTCCGGATCAATGTATTCATGGCCTAGCATTCCTACCTTGTCCTTACCAAAAATTCGTTTTATTTCAGACAGAGCGGAAACCAAGCGTTCAATTTCAAAAGCACGGTCCCCGGCAGTTATGACCGCAAGGATGTTACCGATGTCACCAAATTCAATCTGAATGTCATACTCATCACGCAAAAGATCATAGACCTCTACTCCGGCCAGACCGATCTCACCGGTATGAATGGAAAGCTTGGTACGATCAAAATCAAAAACAGTATCACCGTTGATCAATTCCTTTGAGAAGGCATAATAACCACCGGTCTTGTTGATTTCATTTCTTGCATAATCAGCAAGCTCCAGGGTCTTTGCTACGATATCCTTTCCGTTAAGGACCAGATTCTTTCGTGCCAGATCCAGTGAGGACATTAATAAGTAGGAACCACTGGTGGTCTGTGTCAGGTTGATAATCTGTCGGACATACCCTGAATCGATATTGTTGCTACATACCAGAAAAGAGCTCTGGGTCAAGGAGCCACCTGTTTTATGCATACTGATGGCAGCCATATCAGCTCCGGCAGCCATTGCACTGATCGGAAGTCCCTCCCCAAAATAAAAATGGGCTCCATGGGCTTCATCTACCAGTACCTTGATATCAGCTGCATGTGCGAGTGCCACAATTTCCTTTAAATTCGAACAGATTCCATAATAGGTCGGGTTATTGATTAAAATAGCCTTCGCATTCGGATGCTCTGTAATTGCTTTCCTTACATCCTCTACTGACATACCCAGTGGGATTCCTAATTGATGATTCACACCCGGATTCACATAGACCGGAATGGCACCACATACAACCAGCGCATTAATCGAACTGCGATGTACATTACGTGGCATGATGATCTCATCACCTGCTTTGCAGGTGGACATAATCATTGCCTGTACCGCAGCTGTCGTACCATTGACCATAAAAAAAGCCGCATCTGCACCAAACGCCTCAGCGGCTAGTTCCTCAGCAGCTTTTATGACCGATACCGGATGAATCAGATTATCCAAGGGCTTCATAGAATTCACATCCACCTTTAAGCAATCGATTCCTAGAAATTCGGTAAGCTCAGGGGTTCCTCTGCCGCCTTTATGTCCCGGTACATCAAAGGGTACAACGCGATTTTTTTTATGTTTTAATAACGCTTCGTGGATGGGTGAATTTGCTTGCGTATATTCCATGCGCTCCTCCACTTCACCT
>JAEYXC010000301.1 GCA_023428655.1 Bacillota bacterium
CTTGGTTCTAAGGAGAACGCTTCAAAGAAGGGAGGTTTTCTGATATAGGTTGAATCTTCTTCAAACTGATATAGCTTACTTTCCCCGGCACTGATCTTATTCCATGTCTCATTCTCATAGATTGCTGCATATACGGACTGGAACAGCTCCGGCTTCACATAATCAAGCATGGTTTGTTCCAGCTCCTCCTGTGTCGGCCAAAGCTCCTTCAAGTATACCGCTCTCCCTTCCTTATCCACTCCCAAGGGTTCCTTCATCAGATCAATATTAACGGTTCCAGCCAGGGCATATGCAACTACAAGGGGCGGTGAGGCCAAGTAATTCGCCTTCACCTGTGCGTGTATTCGTCCCTCAAAATTACGGTTACCGGATAAAACGGAGGATACCAGAAGATCATTCTCATTGATAGCATCCGAGATCTCAGGAAGCAAGGGTCCCGAATTACCGATACAGGTTGCACAGCCATAGCCTACAATCTGAAAACCCAGCTGATCCAAATAGTTCTGTAAACCGGCTGCTTTGAGGTAACCGGTAACCACCTTAGAGCCCGGTGCCAGTGAGGTCTTGACATGTGCCGGTACAGAAAGTCCTCTTTCCACAGCCTTCTTAGCCAGAAGACCTGCCCCCAGCATAACGGACGGATTCGAAGTATTGGTGCAGGAGGTGATGGAAGCAATGACCACTGAACCGGTCTCCATTTCACTGGATCGTCCATCCGGCAAACGAAGCTCGACCTTTTTCTGAAGTACCTCCTCCGCTAAACCATGTCCCTGATTCCCTTTCGGCACTATAACAGAGTCCAGAAATTTCTCCTTCATCTCATCCAGTGGAATGAGGTCCTGGGGACGCTTTGGACCTGCTAAGGCTGTCGTCACCGTAGACAGATCCAGAGTCAGAACTTCCGTATACACCGGCTCGGACTCATATTCATTTAACATGGTATTTTCTTTCAGATACCGTTCCACCAGAGCAACCTGTTCTTCACTTCTACCGGTCAATCTCAAATAATTCAAGGTAGTCTGATCCACCGGGAAGAAACCGCAGGTAGCACCATATTCCGGAGCCATATTGGCGATGGTGGCACGATCCGCCAGGGATAGATGCTTAACGCCTTCTCCGAAATATTCAACAAATTTATCAACCACCCCCCGATCACGGAGTAGCTTCGTAAGTCGTAGGGCAAGATCCGTAGCCGTTGCTCCGATTGGTAACTTGCCAATCAGACGAACACCGATTACCTCCGGAATGGGTAGATAGGATGGCTGTCCCAACATACCGGCCTCAGCCTCAATACCTCCGACTCCCCATCCAAGAACCCCTAATCCATTGATCATTGTGGTATGTGAGTCCGTTCCGACTAAGGTATCCGGGAAGACAATTGTCTTACCCTCCTCCTCCTTCATAAGAACGACCTGAGCGATATATTCCAGATTCACCTGATGCACAATCCCATTGGCCGGCGGTACAACAGCAAAGCTACGAAAGGCCTTCTTCGCCCAATTCAGAAATTGATAACGCTCCTTATTTCGTTCAAACTCCAATCTGCTGTTCTCACTCAGCGCCTCAGAGCTACCATAACAATCCACCTGTACGGAATGATCAATAATCAGATCCACGGATACCTCCGGATTAATTCGATCGACCAGGGGATTCTCATCCTCATTACGGTTCGTTGAAGAATATCGATTAGATAATTCATCAATCGCTGCTCTCATGGATGCAAGATCAAGGACAGCAGGAACTCCCGTAAAATCCTGCAAAATGACTCTGGAGGGTTTAAAGGGAATCTCCTCCGTTCCTGATCTGGTCTTTACCCAATCGGCAAGGCTTCTTAAGTGCTCCTCTTTGATTACATAATTATCCTGTTGCCGGAGTACTGATTCCAACAGCACCTTTATAGAAAAAGGTAGCTGCTGGATATCATATCCTTCCTCCTCTATGGCTTTCAGGGAGTAATAATGATATTTCTTTCCTGACAGAGTGAACTCTCTTAGTGCCTTTTCTTTCTGATACGTCCAATTATTATTTTTCATTATTAATACCCATCCTTTCTGAAAATGTCACGATAAGACATGTCAATAATCTATCTTTTGCTGCAATTGCAGTCTTTGCATATACTATTCGTATATATTACACATTATTATAACATAATTAAGCCCTTTAGAAACTCCAAAATATAAAAATTACAAAAGCCCTTCCGTTATAACATTTACTGGAAGGGCTTTGCGTATTCAAATCAATTAATTCACATTCATTCATTGGTAATAAGAAATGACTATTCCGCGATTAATTCCTGACTACTTTCTGTTCGATTATATTGCTCCAGATCCAGTTCATTCTCGCTTTTTGCTACAATCAAGGCACTGGTTGCCGCAGCGCTCACATTGGCTGCCGTTCTTGCCATATCAACGATAGCGCTGATGGGTGACAGAATAACAATAATTTCGATGGGCAGGCCGGCAGCGGCGAACACAGCTGTTGCGGTGATTGTTGCAGTGCCCGGCACACCAACGGTACCGATGCTGACTAAGGTGGTAATGAGGATTAGAAGTAGGTACTGCCCAATGGAATACTCCAGGTTCAGACCTTGAATGGCAAATACAGCGATAATGGTGGGCCATATTCCCGCACAGCCCGGCATTCCGATATTTGCCCCCAACGGTACCGCAAATGAGGTGATCTTCTCCGACACACCGGCTTTCCTTAAGCATTTTTCTGTGGCAGGAATAGTGCCGATACTGCTTTGTGTGGTAAAGGCAATTACCTGAGCCGGCCAGATATGCTTAAAGAACTTAAGGGGATTAAGCCTTGCTAAAACTCCAATCAGCACCGAGTTAACACCGAAGGTCTGAACTGCACATAGGAGGTAGGAAACCAAAAGGATGGATAATAGAGGTAATAATTTATCTGCACCGTTATTGGATACCGCATTGGCAACCAATGCTAATACCGCATAAGGAGTAAATCTAATAATATAGGAAATCGCTTTAT
>JAEYXC010000367.1 GCA_023428655.1 Bacillota bacterium
TATCAAGCTATCCCGATCCGCATAGCTCATAATGTGGATAATATTCGTAATATGAGAGGAGAAGGTGGATAAGTTCTCGGTTATACTCTGACCATCACCAATATCACAGAGTACTAAGTTGTTCATACATAATTGTGCAGAGTCACAGGGAACATGAAGTCCGCTTTGCGCCATAAGCTGCAGCAGACCCACGGTCTTTAAGTCTACGGTTTTACCTCCGGTATTCGGACCGGTGATTACGATTCCATAAGTACCCTTACCTAACTCAAAATTCAGGGGGACACATTCCGTTGGATTGATTAAGGGATGTCGCCCATTCTCAATGTAGATATAACGCTCCGTATTCACGGTTGGCGGTATTGCCTTCATATCTACGCTGAGCTTTGCTTTGGCAAAGATAAAGTCAAGAAGCTCCATGGCCTCCATATTCAGCTTAATCTGGAAGGAATTCTCGCTAACCAGTGCTGACAGGATATAGAGAATTCGACGTTCCTCATTACTTTGTGCAATCTCCAGTATTGATAATTCCTCCTTCAGCCGGGCAACGATCGTCGGCTCGATGAAGTAGGTAGAGCCACTGGATGAGATGTCAAGTACGGAGCCGCATACCATATTCTTATATTCCTTTTTTACCGGCAGTACAAAATGACCGTTTCTGGTAGCAACATAGCCATCGGTAAACCATTCCTTCTTACTACGGAGCTGATTCTCCAGCTTTGACTTCATTTCGGTGCGCAGCTGATCCATTTTACGGCGGATATCCTTCAGTTCCTTAGAGGCATTGTCATCAATGCTATTATTTCTTATGGAATGATCAATCTCTGTGGAAAGAGTGTTAAGCTCATAAATAGAGCCACCATAGCCGGCAATATCAACGCCTAGAGCTTCTGCTCGTTTCAGAAAGCCCTTCATTCGTTTGCAAGCGTTAAGGAATAAGCTAATCTGTATCAGCTGCTCCGGTATGAGCATAGCTCCTTTTTCAGCTAGGTCGATTAACATCTCTATATCCTTCATAATGGCAAGAGGTGGAGTACCGATATGATCTAGAATCCTTCTTCCCTCTGTCGTATCCTTTATTTTTGCCTTCACATCACGTTCGCTAAGATAGGGAGTTAGCGCCAGTAGCTTTTGTTTTGCTCTGTCGGATATGGCATATTCACTAAGTTTAGCTAGTATTTTATTAAATTCCAATGCATTCATTGATTTTTCTATCATTCTGATTACAATCCTTTCTGTTACCTGTATTCTTACGCCACAGGTATTAATAAATAAAAACCCACAGTGAGTCTACCGATACAGTCGGGTAACATACTCCCTGTGGGTAACAAAAAAGGCATAACAGGATAACCTATTATGCCTTGATTTACGTAAGTAGCACGTGAAAGAGTGAGGACATAGTCCTACCCTTTTTATGATACAAGACAGTGATGAGTATTTCTGTAAAGGTAGAAAGTTGGGTACAAGAAGAAAAGGTATACACCAGGTGTACCCGAACCGATTCAATTAGGTGCTAATTCGCACAAACCTCTTTTACAGATAATACCGACATCAAAACCGTCCTTTCAAACAAAGTTAATTTTACAAAAGCATTGTAGCAGATGTTTATAAAGTTGTAAAGGGGTACTGTAAATATTTTGATATAACATATAAGTTGCAAGATAGAAAGGACAGTGATCAATTATTTGGTGGAATCGATGGTCTGCTGTATGGCATTGTCCATCATAGCTCGGGTCATCATCGCCGGCGCGTAACCAAAGATGTTTCCCTCCGCATCAATGAAGAAGCTGGTGGGAAAGGCCGAGATATAATAGTTGGACAAAACCTCACCGGTCTCATCAAATACTACGGGGAAGGTGTAGTTGTTTTCCTCCATAAAGGCAATAATCTCTTCCTTTGATACGTCACTGTTATTGGGGTGCTCAGGGCTTACGGGATTGGCAACTCCAAGCACAATGATGTCTTCTTGGTTCAACCCGGAATCCTTATAGAGTGCTTCTATGTCCGGCATTTCCTCCCTACAAGGAGGGCACCAGGTTGCCCAGAAATTAAGGAAAACTACCTTACCCTTATAATCGGATAGGGTGTGTTCCGTTCCATATTGATCCATGAGAGTGAAGTCAAAGGCGGGAATAACTTCTTTCTCCTGACTGGCCTCCGGGCTAGGCTCCGGGCTGGGACTCACTGAGGGGGAGGGAGTATTAGCATCCGTGGAGGGCTGATCCTGCTCCGTAGAGGTATTATCCTCAGTCACTTCACTTTGTTTATTGGTGGAGGAACCGGGAACAAAACGATTCACATACGCGGAAAAGCTGTTCATCCATCCGGTAAAGGTCATGATACCGATGAGGATCAGAAGGACACCTCCTGCTTTCACGGTATATTTCAACAGCTTTTGATGCTTCTTCAGGAAATTCAGCGCTTGTGTAGTGAATAGTCCTAATACTAAGAAAGGAAGGACGAAGCCAAGGGTATAAACCAACACTAATGCATTACCCTGCAAGGCGTTCGAGCTGGAGGAGGCCATGATCAACACGGAGGATAGGGCCGGTCCGACGCAGGGGGTCCAAGCAAAGCTGAAGGTAAAGCCCATAAGAAAGGCGATCAATGGATTAATCTTACGCTCCCCTAAATTCAGGTGTATCTTTCGTTCTCTTTGCAGGAATTTTAATTCAAGAAATCCGACCTGTACCAATCCGAGTAGAATAATCAGAATTCCGCCGATTCTAGTAAATAGGAGCTGATTGGTCTTAAAAAAGGTACCGAGAGCCGTAAAAGACAATCCCAGTGCAAAAAAAGCGGCCGAAATTCCCAGAACAAAGAAAACGGTCTGTAAAAATACCTTTTTACGGTTGTAGGTAATGAAGCCATCCTCAGAGGTTTGCTTCGCATTACCGGCGAGATAACTCATGTATATCGGAATTAATGGTATAACACAGGGTGAAAAGAAGGATAGGACACCTTCCAAAAAGACTAATATAAAACTGACATTTTCAGTTATAAAATCAATTGACATAGGACCTCCTTAAATGCGGTTGTTATTGTATATTACATAACAGTGATTTTTAGTAACATATAGTAACATAAAGTGCTTTATTAACGATATTATAGGATAGTGACTATGAAAATGCAACGTTCTTTCGTGACTATGTTACCAACAGGATAGTTTTCTTTAGCTCCAGCTTGGTTTTAAATCTGCGTAGGAATGGTGGAGCCATAGGATTTGAAGTGGTAAAATATAAAAAAGCACATTGAATTATTCCTATAAAAATAATAAGATATTATGGATAAGTCGAAAATAGTACTATTTTTATAATAAATAGTATATATTTCAATCAATTCTAGAAAGCCTTCCTAACATAAGTGAAATTATGGTATGGGATTGGGTGTAATTGAGGAAGCGAAATGGAGGGAATGAAATGGGGACGACATCAGATTATCAGCACAGAAGGGGTCGCGTTACCATAAGTGTATTAAACCGGGATGGATCAACACTCGCGAATACTCCGGTAACTATTACTCAGAAGAAGCATAAGTTTTTGTTTGGTTGTGGAGCGTTTGACACGGTACCTCTTGCGAACAATGAGCTTTTAGGGGATGAAAAAGCTGCGATGGAGGATCGCTTTCAAAAATGGCTTGCGTTATTTAATGCTGGTACGCTTCCCTTCTATTGGGGAAGATTCGAGGAGAAGGAAGGGAAGCCGCAGACTGCATCCCTTATGCAGGCTGCCAATTGGCTAAAGGAGAGGGGAGTGACCGTTAAGGGACATCCTTTATGCTGGCATACTGCTACAGCACCCTGGCTCATGGAAAAGAGCAATCAAGAGATATTAAGAACACAGTTAAACCGTATACAGAGGGACGTCAGTGATTTTAAGGGTATAATTGATCTATGGGATGTAATCAACGAAGTAGTGATTATGCCGATTTTTGATAAATACGATAATGGTATTACACGTATCTGTAAGGAGCTCGGGCGTATTCGCACCGTGAAAGAAATGTTTGCTGCTGCTAAGGCGGCAAATCCACAGGCGGTTTTGCTAATTAACGACTTTAACACCTCTGTATCTTATGAAATATTGATTGAAGGATGTCTGGAAGCAGGGATTCCAATCGATGCCATTGGTATCCAGAGTCATCAGCATCAAGGCTTTTGGGGCTTGGAAAAGCTGGATATGATATTGGAGCGCTTTGGTCGTTTTGGACTACCCATTCATTTTACTGAAAACACGTTAATATCAGGTGAGCTGATGCCACCCCATATTGATGATCTGAATGATTTTCAAGTAGAGGTATGGCCAACCACTCCGGAGGGGGAAGAGCGTCAAGCAAGAGAGGTCTCCCAGATGTATCGTCGATTATTTGCACATCCATTGGTTGAATCCGTAACAACCTGGAGTGTGGTGGATGACAAATGGCTCCATGCTCCTGCCGGCTTACTTCGTGCGGACAATTCCTGCAAGCCGGCATATGATGAGCTTCATAGATTGATTAAAGAGGAGTGGTGGACCACTGAGTCACTGGTAACGGATGAGGATGGAAGAATTACTTTTGAAGGCTTTCTCGGTGAATATGACTTGTATCTTGGGAAAGAAAAGACAAGCTTTGTACTTGATCAAAGAAATGCCCAAGAGGTACTTGTGCTTGGATAAAGGCGATAAACGGTAACAAAGAACACTTTTTTGCAGGTATGTTAAGATAATATGTTTGACAAAGTGCAAAAAAAGTGATAATATGTGACTATATTAATTAAAAAATTTGAAATAATATTGACATAGGAGAATGATATGCTAGAGAAAGAATTCGAAAAATTATACTTTAAATTTAGAAATAATTATTGCAAAAATTTATTTTCCGGTGTAAGTGAAGATAAAGACAGCTTAAGTCCGACGGAATCCTACTGTGTGGAAGCTATCTTTTTGATGAATCGTCCTACGGTTCATCAGTTTGCAAATTATGTGAATATATCCCAGCCTAATGCTACCTACCGCATCAGTAATCTGATTAGTAAGGGCTACGTTAAAAAAGTGTTATCCGAGGATGACAGAAGAGAATATTTCCTCGAGGTTACCGATAAATTTTCAAAGAATTATGGCATGAACGCTTCCTTCAATTCACAGCTTATGAGTAATATTCGAGAGAAATTCTCCCCGGAAGAAGTGGCTCAGTTAGAAAAGTTCTTGAAAAAGCTTAATACGATAATGCCATAAGGAAGAAAGGAATTCTATGGGAATCAGAATAATTACGGACTCAACCTCAGATATCAGTGCAGCTCAGGCCAAGGAGCTTGGAATAACGATTATACCGCTGAAAGTAATCATTGGAGATACGGAATATAGAGAAGGTGTAGATATAAGCATAGAGGGCTTCTACGATAAGCTTGTGAAGGCTGAGAAGCTGCCGACCACCTCCCAACCCTCCCCGGATGATTTTTTGTATAGTTTTCTGGAGGCTAAAACGGCTAAGGATAGCGCGATTGTAATCTTGGTTTCGGGAACGCTCAGCGGAACCGTTCAAAGTGCCACGATTGCGAAGGAAATGGCCGATTATGAGGACATTCATATCGTTGACAGTCAGATTACCGTCACCGGCTTACGATTTTTGGTAGAGTATGCTGTTGAACTCAGTCGTGGAGGAAGGAGTGTCGATGATATTGTTTCTATTCTTGAGGAAGTGAAGAACCGTATTGTCTTACTGGCAATGGTTGATACCCTGGAATACCTTCAAAAAGGCGGTCGTTTATCGAAATCCTCGGCAATTTTGGGCACACTCTTAAAGTTTAAGCCAATCATTACCTTACGGGATGGTGTCATTGCTGTGGTTGGTAAGGAGCGGGGGACGAACAAGGGAATCGCCAGAATGATGGAAATTATGGAGGAACGAGGACAAATCGATCTAAATCACCCCATCTACTACGGATATACCGCGGAGGACAGTAAGACCAGGCTGCTTATGAACAGCGTGAAGGAGCGCTTTGGGATAGCGGATGGTTCCGTTCATCCGGTAGGCTGCGTTGTTGGTACCCATGCGGGACCGGGTGCCTGCTTCATCACCTATATCCGAAAAGCATAGACTGTTTTGTTTAAAAATCATTAAATTTTATGAATACTGTGGCCATCTTATTGTAGCCAAGGCGATATCGTTATATAATTATTCTGGATTGCTTTGGTACTAGGGATGGCCTTTTTTTTCTTATTTTATAACCAGACCTCCTGGGAGAATCTATGTAAGCGGGTTGCATAAGGCATACCCGCAATTGGTTTGTAGATTTCGATATTGGCAAATAGTGAAGCCTGATCGGGTGCATTTCTAGCTTGAGCGACACATAAATACCGATATTTTGTTCCGATTTCTTCCCGTTTGGCAACAGCAATCGGTATATAGTCGAAGAGGTCATAGTGCCGCTTCATAGTATTATAGAAAAGCAAAGCATCATAAGGGGATACGGTGGGTTCATAGACCCATTTTTTCGGCATGCTAAGTACCTCCTGAAGAGCGTTACTATATCATATGCAGGGGTACTGAAAAAGTTAAATATGATTTTATGAAAATGTTTTGACGTGAGTCTGTTAAATTGTATTGCTCCTCCAACCATTCACAGAGCATCCGCTTCGCTGACTTTGATTATTTTGAATACAGGAATATTGATTAACAACACAAAAGCCTGCTGGTAGCAGGCTTTTGTGTCTAAAAAAGGAAAGATAAATTCTACTTCGTAAAGGGAATGGCTAGGTAGGATGTGAGAATGGGAATGCAACGTATTGGGTTAATCATGAGCATGATTTCTCCGGCGGTATAGATTTTTAAATTCTGTCGGAGTGCACTCCTTAAAGCTTTTAAATACACGATTAAAGGTTGCGATACTGGAAAAACCGGAGCGCATTGCCACCTCGGTTATGGAAAGATTGGGGTCCAGTAACTGCTTTTCCGCCTCCTTGACTCTTCTCTGATTGAGATAATCATAGAAGGACATATCGGTAAACTTTTTAAAAAGTCTGGAAAAGTGAAATTTACTAAAGCCTGCAACATCAGCAATCGTATCCAAGGTGATATTCTCGGAATAATTGTCATTAATATATTCAAAGATTACATTAAATTTCTCGATATATTCTCGTTGCTTATTTAACTTTACATCGGGGAATAGATTCTCGGTACTCATATATTTACGGGACATAACAACAAACATCTGGATAATAAGAGCGTAGATGGCGGCCTCCCGCATGGTATTCCTGTTTCGGTATTCGTAGGTGATCTCATCGAATAATCGGACCAGCTGCAAATGAATATCCGGAGCAGTGATTGGAGTGATTTGTCTTGGCTGATTCAGAACAGTCAGAATATTGGATAAGCCCTTTAGGTTACTGATCAGAGAAAAATCAAACAGCAGAATACGGCGTACTCCCTCGGTAGGAGCGACCAGCTCGTGGAGCTCACCGGGTGGGATAATTAGTATATCACATTCCTGCAATACATAGGTTGTCTTACCGATATGAATGGTATATATATTTTCAATCGGCATAATCATCTCGATTGCGGTATGCCAGTGAACCGAATAATTATCCACCTCGCTATTAATATGAAGAAGCATTGAGGTATTATTCTGATAATCGACCTTCTCAAAAATTCCATCCAGAATTCTCATAACTAAAACACCATACCTTTCGAAAAGCTAGTAGTACTAATTTGACATGGAGGACAGGCTCTAAAGTCATTCACATACCGGTTTTCTATTACAAGTGTTGAGGCTATTACCCATACATTTCAATTATATAATAATGTTGCTGTAAAATTTCAATTTCAGACGATAAATCTTGCTATTTTTCGCAGAGAAGTAGGATGGAAGTATATTGTACAATATATAGAATAAAGCATCGACGGAGCAGTGAATCGTTGGTTAAATTGATTTAATATTATGTGTTATATTCTATTATAAAGTGATTGACTTGTAAATAGCATTTGTTGAATCATTGAATTATTTTGGGTATTACCTGAAATCCACCCTAGATTCGCAAAAGATGATATTATTAAAGCAAAATATGATAAGTCAAAAAGCAAATTATGATATAGTATTAGGATGTAATCCTAAAATGTTATTCGTCTGTTCTAAGGATGTAAATTTTTCTAAATTAATTAAATAAAACGGAACATATCCGGTCAGACTATTCGATCAGTTTTATAGGGACAAAGGGAAAGTATTCCAATGAAACCTACGAATTTTATTTAGCGTGATTTCACGGGATACATCCGGCTGCCTTGGTAAAGCAGCTGGAGGAGATGAGTACATCCTCGGAGGGGAGTTTTGTCTCTGAGGAGCACTCATACTATCATCATGTTTTACATTGATAGACTTGAGCAATAATTGATTACTTCGC